>WRJU01000184.1 GCA_009778425.1 Pseudomonadota bacterium | reverse complement strand
GTAGACGAAGATGGGCGGGTTTTTTTCTCCGCCGAAGGCAGCCGGGGTATCCGATTGCGAAATTTCACGCATGGGGACGCGCAGGTCGGCTCGGGAGCCTTGAACGTAAATCTTGCGCGAATTGGGCAGCGGGGCAATGGTGGCATGGATGACGCGGGCACAGGCTGCGTCGAAGGGTTCGGGGTGGTTCATGTGATGGCCGTTTTTGGTTAATTTGAGGAAGGGGCGCTTTCGGATTTTGTCCAGAGCGCGTGAAAGTGATGCACCGGCCCATGCCCATGCCCGACGGCGAGCCGTCCTGAGTCTGCAATGGCGCGGTGCAGGTAGCCGTGGGCGGCGCGCACGGCTACCTCGGCCGGGCTGGGGAAAAGGGCTTGCGGCAGCAGCGCGGCAACGGCGGAAGACAGGGTACAGCCGGTTCCGTGGGTGTTCGGCGTGTCGATGCGGCGGGCGGAAAGCTCGATCATGCGCTCGCCGTCGTAGAGCAGGTCGGTCGTCTCATTTCCGGGCAAGTGGCCGCCCTTGAGCAGCACCCATCGTTCCGATGTGTCAGGCAGCATCTTTCGCAGGCGTTCGGCCACATGGCGCATCTCGCGCAGCGTCTCCGCCATGCGCTCGCCGAGCAATACGCCTGCTTCGGGCAGGTTGGGGGTGATGATGAATGCCAGCGGGAAAAGCGCCTCGCGCAAGGCTGCGATGGCGTCGCGGTCGAGCAGGGCGTCGCCGCTTTTGGCGACCATCACGGGGTCGAGGACGATATTGTTCGCGCTCCAGTGCGAAAGGCGCTCGGCGACCGTGGTGACGATTCCGGCGTTGCCGAGCATGCCGATCTTGCAAGCGTGAAGGGCGACATCGGCAAACAGGGTGTCGATTTGCAGGCGCAGGAATTCGGTGGGGGGCGTGTGGATGCCCGTCACGCCCTGCGTATTCTGAGCGGTCAGCGCCGCGACGATGCCGCACCCATAAGCGCCGAGCGCGGAAAAGGTTTTGATGTCGGCAAAGACTCCCGCGCCGCCGGAGGGGTCGATACCGGCGATGGAGACGACATTGGGCGGGGCGGTTCGCCCGGAATGGGAGGAGGGACAGGAAGAGGGCATGGTCACGTTTCCCTACGCCGGTATGAGCCGGGTCAGGTTCCAGGGGTCTTTCTCAGCCCGTGCTGCTCGACGCGCGGACACCCCCAACGGTCGCGTGACGATACTGGATGCGTGCCTCGCTTGCAAGCGTGGGAGTTGGCCTTGCTACGGGAAGAGGTCATGCCATATCATCGTCCCCCCAATGAAAACGAATTGTCCCTGTGCCCGGTTTGGGCATTTCTCCTTATTGTTCGGCTTGCTCTGGCCTCCAGGGCGGGACATTTTGTGATGGCTGAAATATCCAAAGGCCCGCATATCGGCGTATTGAGCAGCCAGTTCCCAAGCAGATTGCAGCCGAACCTGGGTTTGTCCGTCCGTGAGCGCATGTTCCGCGTCGCGCGCCGTCTGCCTTTGTTCGTTGTTTCGCCTACGCCTTGGGTTCCTCTGGAGGATTGGATACGCCAGAACCTGAATCCGGCTTTCCGTCCGAGTATGCCGGTATACGAAGAGCAGCAGGGGATCGCCGTATGGTTTCCCCGTTTTCTGACCGTACCGGGGCCGAGTGTGCTGCGGCTGCTGGACGGCTGGGCGATGGCCAGGGGAGCCTATCCTCGTTTTGCCGCGCTGCATAACGCGGGGCGGCTCGATTTGATCGACGCGCATGGCGCTTACCCGGATGGTTACGCGGGCGTTCTGTTGGGGCGCAGGCTTGGCGTGCCGGTCACGATTACCCTGCATGGTGGTGAATTGGCCTGTGCGCGTAACCCTCGGCTGATTTTGAAATTGCGTGAGGCGTTCAAGGGGGCGGCGCGAATATTTGCCGTCAGCGAGTCCTTGCGCCAGTTCGCCATTGAGCTGGGCGCGTCGGATGATCGGGTCGAAGTGGTTGGCAATGGCATCGACGCCGAATATTTTCGTCCGCGTGACCGCAGCGCGGCGCGTGCCGCGTTGGGAATTCCACCGACTGCGCCGGTGCTGGTTTCCTCGGGTTCAGGTCGTTTGTCCGAAGAAAAAAGCTATAACCGGGTCATCGAGGCGCTACCGGCACTGACCGGGCAGTGGCCGGGGCTGGTTTGCCTGCTTGTCGGCCCGGAGTGTCTGGAGAAGGACAGGCGCGCCGGGTTGGAAGCCTTGGTTGAACGGCTGAACCTGAAACAGACGGTGCGTTTTCTCGACGCCCTGCCGCCGGACGGGTTGCCCGGCCCGCTATCGGCTGCCGACGTATTTGTATCCGCCGCGCGCCACGAAGGCCCGGCAACGGCCTTGCTCGAAGCAATGGCCTGCGGCTTGCCGATTGTCGCCTTCGATGCGGGGAGCAACCGCGAACTCATTGGCCGCCCGGAACTGGGGGAACTTGCCTCCCTGGGCGACCCATCCGCCCTGAGTGCGGCCATTGATCTGGCGCTGTCGCGGACATGGGATCGTGTGGCCATCCGACGTCATGGCGAGTTGTTCCATTGGGACGGGCGGGTCAACCGCCTGTGCCGTGCTTTTACTGAATCAGTGGGCGGGCGGCGCGTGGGTTGAGTTTGCCTGCGCTGAGTTGCCTGTGACCTCCCGATTGCCAACGGCGGTGGCCCGCCGTTTTGGCTTTGCCTTGCCATAAAGACCACTGGCATCGTGCGCTGCAACCAGCCGCGCGTACTCGACCTGGCCGTCCGTCATGCGTGCAAAGCGGACACCCCCTCAGCCCCATCATGGATGCAGTGCTGGCAAAACTCATCACGCAGCAACATGACGTGAACCAGGTACTTTTTTGCATCGAAAAACTTTTGCTCAGCAGATACTGATAGTGGACTTGCTATTCATCGCAGCCAGTTTGATCCATTAAGTAGTTCTATTCCCTGGGAGGCGTCGGTAATGTTCAATCATTTCAAAGTGGGTAGCAGGCTTTTCTTTCTTACTGCGGTTGCTTCCGCGATTACCGTCATCGTTGCGCTGTTAGGAATGTTCGATATGGCAAAGATGTCGGGCAACATGGACGTCATGTATAACACAAAGGTCGCTGCGATGACTCAGTTTGCCAAAATCGAACGCGACCTTGGCACACTGAATACCAATGTTTATCGTGCTTTGCAGCACGACCCTGGCTCGGAAGTCAGCAAAATCCACGACCACGCGATTGGGGTACATCTGGACGAGATTGAAAACTTGCTCAAGGAGATTGACGCAGTGTTGGCAGCCTATAGCGCTACTCCTCTGGAGGAAGAAGAAAAGAAACTGCTTCTTCAATTCAGCGAAGACTACACCAGATTCGTTCAGGAGGCCGTCCGCCCCACCATCGTTTCGCTGCGCAACAATGATTTTTCCTACAAGACTTACGAGCGGTTCATTCTGAATTTCCTTTCAATAGGGAAAAGCGTAGGACAGTCCGCCCGCAACCTGATTGACGCAAATGACAAACTCGCAGCGCAGGAGTTTGAGAAAGCCACGGCAACTTATGAGTCATCACGCATGCACATGCTGATTATCTTTGTCGTTGGTCTGCTGCTCGGCATCTTCATTGCCTGGAAGATCATTCGTTCCATCACTGCCCCATTGTCGAGCTTGCAGAGGGTGATGGGCGAAATCGAGCAGAGCGGCGATTTCACCCGGCGCGTGGTGGTTTCCAGTTCCGACGAGGTGGGGCAGACTGCGGCCTCGTTCAATCAATTGCTGAGTGTCCTGCAAAAAACCCTGAGCGAAATTCTGAAAAATACAGCCCAACTCGATGCCGCGATAACCGAGATTTCCGTCGGCGCGCAGCAGGTCGCCCATGATTCCGAAGCAACCAGCGAGACCGCTTCGGCGATGGCCGCCTCAGTCGAGGAATTGACCGTCAGCGTCACCCACATCAGCCAGAACGCGCAGGAAACCTCCGAAATCACGCAGCATACCGATGAACTCTCGCAGCAGGGCGGGGATGTCATCCGTCGAACCGTCAGCGAGATGCACGCGATGGCCGGAGCGGTGCGCGAGTCCTCCGAGAGCATCACCAAACTGGGTCAACAGTCCGAACAGATTTCCAGCATTGTGCAGGTCATCAAGGATGTTGCCGACCAGACCAACCTGCTGGCGTTGAACGCGGCCATCGAGGCGGCGCGCGCGGGCGAGCAGGGGCGCGGTTTTGCCGTCGTGGCCGATGAGGTGAGAAAACTGGCCGAGCGCACTACGAGCGCCACGGGCGAGATCGGTACGATGATCGCGGCCATCCAGGGCAGTTCGCATTCGGCGGTGAACGCGATGAGCAATGTCGCTACACGGGTGGAGTCCGGCGTCGTGCTGGCCGACCGGGCCGGGGAGGCGATCATGAATATCCAGGAGGGCGCCAAGCAGGTTCAGACGCACGTCAGCGACATCACCGTCGTCCTGTCCGAACAGGGCATCGCCAGTCAGGCAATCGCGCAGCAGGTCGAACAGGTTGCCCAGGCGGCGGAGAAAAACAGCGCCACCGTGCGCGATACTTCAAAAGGGATAAAGCATGTCGAGCAACTGACGCGCGCGATGCGCAGCGCGGTGGAGAAGTTCAAGGTCTGAATTGGCCCTTTCTCCCGACAAGCGGGAGAGAGGGCCAGAAGGAGCGGGAGGGATACAAAGACTAAAGGGTGTCCGTGTTGCGTTCCACAGCGCTTGCGGGCATTCAGAACATCCGTTCCGGCCTGATCTTTGAAGCCAATAGTGTGCCCCGCCGCGCGCGGCGGTGGCGCAGCCCTTCACGCTGCGCGGGAGAGAGCGTGAGCGTGGAGGGTTTGTTGCCCCGTCCGATGCCTTCGACGGTGAGCGGGGCATTGTCGGCGGGAACCGCGACGGCAGCCAGCCGTTCGTCCGAGTCGAGCGCCATGACGATCACGCCCCGGCCTCCGGCCTGGACTTTCATTTCGGCTTGCGGAAAGACCAGTATCCGGCTCGCGCTCGACACGGCGGCAATCCATTGGCCGACAACGCGCGTGGGCGCGAGCACCGTTTCCGTGCCTTCGAGCGTCATGAAGGCCTTGCCTGCGCGCTGCCGCCCGGTGGCGTCGGCCAGTGCACAGATGAAGCCGTAGCCGCCGCTGTTGGCAAAGAACCACATGGATTCGGGTTCGGCGCTCACGACCTGGACAAGTTTGCCGCCGTCCTGAAAGTCGATCAGGGTGGAGACGGGCACACCGTCGCCGCGCCCGCTCGGCAGGTCGGGAACTCTGACCGTATAGGCACGGCCATGCGTGTCGAGCACGACGAGCGGCCAGGCGCTGCGCGTCTCGATGACGGCCAGCGGAAAATCGCCCGCCTTGTAGTTGATGCCCGCAGGGTCGATGCCGTGGCCTTGGCGCGAGCGCACCCAACCGTTTTTCGACACGATTACCGTCACCGGCTCGTCCGGTACGCTGATTTCTGCGGGGGCGATGGGGGTGACGGCTTCGATCAGGGTTCGGCGGGCGTCGCCGAATTTTTTGGCGTCGGAGTCGATTTCCTTCAGCAGTAGACGGGTCTGCGCGGCGCGGTTGTCGAGCAGCCGCCGCAGGCTGTCGCGCTCCTCGCGCAATTCGGCCAGTTCCTTCTCGATCCTGAAACCTTCCAGGCGGGCAAGCTGGCGCAGGCGGATCTCAAGAATATCCTCGGCTTGCGCTTCGCTCAGCCCAAAGGCGGAAATCAGTGCCGGTTTGGGTTCGTCGGATTCGCGGATGACACGGATGACTTCTTCGATACGCAGGAACGCGATCATGCGCCCGTCGAGGATGTGGATGCGTCGTTCGACTTCATCGAGCCGGAAGCGGCTGCGGCGCTGCACGGTGAGGTAGCGGAAGTCGACCCATTCGGCGAGGATTTGCAGCAGGTTTTTCTGCTGCGGCCTGCCGTCGCGGCCGATCATCGTGAGATTGACCGATACGGAGGTCTCCAGGCTGGTATGCGCGAGCAGCACCGCCATGAATTCGTCGCGTGGCTGGCGGCTCGAACGCGGCTCCAGCACGATACGCACGGGAGCTTTGTCGCTCGATTCGTCTCGTGCGGCGTCGAGCGCGCCCAGGACGAGCTGTTTGAGGTTTTTTTGTTCCGCCCCGACTTCTTTTTTGCCCGTGCGGGGCTGCGGGTTGGTGAGGGATTCGATTTCGGCCAGCACCTGCGCGGTGCTGACGCCGTGCGGCAACTCGTCGATGATGGCGCGCCATTGTCCGCGCGCCAGTTCCTCGAAGTGCCAGCGCGCCCGCATCCGCAGGCTGCCGCGCCCGCTGGCGTAAGCCTCGCGGATGACCTGCGGCGGGGAGATCAACTGCCCGCCGCCGGGAAAATCCGGGCCGGGCAGGATGTTCAGGATGTCGTCGAGCGTGGCTTCAGGGTTGCAGATCAGGAAAATCGCGGCGGCGGCGACCTCATTCAAATTGTGCGGCGGTATTTCCGTCGCCATGCCCACGGCGATGCCGGAAGCGCCGTTGAGCAGCACGAAGGGCAGCCGTGCCGGGAGCAGTTGCGGTTCCTTGAAAGCACCGTCGTAGTTGGGGGCGAAATCGACCGTTCCCCGGTCGATTTCGGAAAGCAGGAGTTCGGCAATCGGGGTCAGGCGGCACTCGGTATAACGCATTGCTGCCGCCGAATCGCCGTCGCGCGAGCCGAAATTGCCTTGTCCGTCGACCAGCGGGTAACGCAAGGAAAAATCCTGCGCGACCCGCACCATCGCGTCGTAGACGCTGGAGTCGCCGTGCGGGTGGTATTTGCCGATTACATCGCCCACGACCCGCGCCGATTTGACGTGCCGGGCCGCCGCCGAGAGGCGCATTTCGTTCATCGCAAAAAGAATGCGACGCTGCACGGGCTTGAGGCCGTCTTCGACCTGCGGCAGTGCGCGCGCGCGTACCACGCTCATCGCATAGGAGAGATAGGCGCGTTCGGCGTACCAATCCAGCGGGAGTGTGTCGGAGGGAAACGGGGCGGCGGTGTCGCCAGGGGGGAGGGCGTTATCGTTCATGAAGCGCTGCGGCAAGAGAGCGTGTCGGGTCAGGGCGCGATATTAACTCATGTATAAGTACGTGCTTTACCCATCAAGTTACACATTTTTCTGTATAATCGAATGTTTTGGTAGTCGCTTTCAGAATCATTCATGCCCCAAAAACTGGTTGTCGGTAACTGGAAGCTCAATGGCTCTCTGGCCGCGAACGAGTCCTTGCTCAAGGCATGCGGCGCGCTGGCCGGGGTGGACAGGGCGGTGTGCGTGCCGTTTCCGTATCTTGCCCAGGCGGCTTCGCTCCTGGACGGGATGGCGCTGGGCGCGCAGACGGTGAGCGAATTCCAGTCCGGCGCGTATACCGGCGAGGTGAGCGCGGAAATGCTCGCTGAAATGGGTTGCCGTTATGTGATTGTCGGCCATTCC
This sequence comes from Pseudomonadota bacterium, assembly GCA_009778425.1. Classification (GTDB taxonomy): domain Bacteria; phylum Pseudomonadota; class Gammaproteobacteria; order Burkholderiales; family Rhodocyclaceae; genus WRNU01. The sequence goes on along the minus strand of WRJU01000184.1, from coordinate 1,716 downwards.
GAGCGGCGCGCGCTGTTCGGTGAGGATGATGCCACGGTCGGGCGCAAGGCGGCAGCGGCGTTGCGCGCTGGGCTTGTGCCCATCGTCTGCGTCGGTGAATCGCTGGCCGAACGCGAGGCGGGGCGGGTGATGGAAGTGGTTGGCCGTCAGCTTGGCGCGGTGCTGGAGATCGTCGGCGCGCAGGGGTTGTCACGGTCGGTTATTGCTTACGAGCCGGTATGGGCAATCGGGTCCGGGCGAGCGGCAAGCGCAGAAGAGGCGGGCGAGGCACATGCCGCCATCCGGCGCTGGCTCGCGGAAAATGGCGCTCTGGCGGCGGAAATGCGTATCCTCTATGGCGGAAGCGTCAAAGCGGACAATGCGGCGGCGCTTTTCGCAATGCCCGATGTCGATGGGGGATTGATCGGCGGTGCGGCGCTGTCCGCACAGGATTTCATGGCTATCTGCCGGGCGGCGGTGGCAAACGGGGCCTGTTGAGCGCCCCACGGTTTTTTATCGAGGAAATGATGGGCAGTACGATTTTCAATTTTGTGTTGCTGGTTCATGTGTTGGCGGGGCTTGGAATGATAGGCCTCATTCTGATGCAGCACGGCAAGGGGGCCGACATGGGCGCGGCTTTTGGCAGTGGTGCTTCGGGCAGCCTGTTCGGGTCGTCCGGGTCGGCCAATTTCCTGAGCCGAACCACGGCGGCGCTGGCGACGGTGTTTTTCATCACCAGTCTAAGCCTGGCGTACCTGGCAAGCCACGCGCCCAAAGCGCCTGCCAGTGTTATGGACGGTAGTTCGGTTCCCGCTGAGGCCGTTCCCGCGCCTGTTCCCGCTCCCGCTCCTGCCCCTGCACCAGAGGGCGCGCCAGCCGGGAAGGGGGCTGCGGGCGAGATTCCGGATTAGCCGCGTAAAATGGATGCGCCAATCAGAAAACAATGGAGGGGACTGCCCAGGTTTTGCATGTGAGAGAGAAAAAACATAGAATCACAGTCTGTTACGCCGACGTGGTGAAATTGGTAGACACGCTATCTTGAGGGGGTAGTGGCGAAAGCCGTATGAGTTCGAGTCTCATCGTCGGCACCAGTAAAAATGATTCATGTTAAAGCGGGGGCGGCTGCTTCCGCAGAAACTGAAAGAATGATACAAGGCAGCATGGGCTATGCTTTGAGCTGCCGAAATTTTCGGGTCGCACCTGATGCGATAGCGGAGGAGAGAGGGTCATGCTGGACAACTATCTGCCGGTACTGTTGTTCGTTTTCGTTGGTCTTGCTTTCGGCGTCGTGCCGTTCTTTCTTGGCAAGACGCTCGGGCCGAACCGGCCGGACGCGGGGAAAATGGCCGCCTATGAATGCGGCTTCGACGCGTTTGAAGATGCCCGGATGAAGTTCGACGTCCGCTACTATCTGATCGCCATCCTTTTTATCCTGTTCGATCTCGAAATCGCGTTCCTTTTTCCGTGGGCAGTGGTGTTCAAGGAGTTCATCGCCGCCGGGGCGGCGGCGTGGTTCCTGTTCGGTTCGGTCATGGTGTTTCTCGCCATTCTGGTCATCGGTTACATCGTCGAGTGGAAGAATGGCGCGCTCGATTGGGAATGAAACATGAGTATCGAAGGTATTTTTCGTGAAGGTTTCGTGACCACTTCGCTGGATACGGTCATCAACTGGACGCGCACGGGGTCTTTGTGGCCGGTGACTTTCGGGCTGGCCTGTTGCGCGATTGAAATGATGCA
>WRJU01000183.1 GCA_009778425.1 Pseudomonadota bacterium | reverse complement strand
GTAAGGAAATTGCGCGAAAGCGCGAAAGAGAAGCAAAGCGGGTTCGTCCCGCAGGAAGTGTGCGCGAAAGCGCAAAGCAGTGCATAGCGGGCTCCGTCCCGCTGAAGCTAACGCCCCTCCCCGGCTACCGTACCGGGCGGGGGGCGTAAGACAGCAAACCTTACCGGGTTTGGCTGTAGCCGTGCGCCTGATGATCTTGGGCGCGTGACGAGGGGGCACATACCGGTGTGTTCCTTGTTCTTTTGCGGCCTTTTCAGGCCGATGGCCCCGCATGCCTCACATGCGGGAGTCCCTTTCCCATGTTTCGCCTTCGGGCGCTGGAGGCCACGGGCATCGGTGGCCGGGGCTGCGCTTTTGCAGTTCCCATGAACGCGATGCCAACCCATGCGGAAAGCATGGGACCTGCCCGCGCGGCTTCCAACAGGAAAGGCGAGGAAGCGGGCAAGCCCCTATTTGGGGGCACAGGGCCAGTTCAGGGCCCGGCCTTAACCCCTCCGGGGGATTCCGCCACTTGATGGCGGTCTGGCCGAAACACTGACCGAAAGCGTCTCCTGAACGGGAGCCAGCGCCCTGACGTTGGACGGAACCCGACTAACAACCATTCACCCCATTCCCCCATTCCATTCAAAGGAGTACCACACCATGAGTAAGTTAAGCAAAGACCTCAAAACGCTGTGCATCCGCAATGCGGACGGCAGCCACGCGACACAGGCCGCGCGGTTTCTGGTGTTGCAGCAATGCGCCCGCGAACTGCGCTCATGCGGCTTTAACCAGTTGCGCGCGGTCAACCTCAAGATGAAGCATGTCATGTGCTTGGTCGGGCAGTGGCAGCAAACCGGGCTCTCGGCGGGCACGGTCAAAAACCGCATGGCGCATGTGCGCTGGCTGGCGGAGAAGCTCGGCAAGGCGGGCATGATCCCGAAAGAGAACGCGCAACTGGGCATCGCGGAGCGCCAATTCGCCAACACGGAGAACAAAGCGCAGGAACTCGACGGGCGGCTTGACCGCGTGGCCGACCCCTATGTGCACATGAGCCTCCAATTACAGGCGGCCTTTGGGCTGCGGCGCGAGGAAGCCATCAAGATCAAGCCAAGCATTGCCGACCGTGGGCAAGCCCTCGCCCTGCAAGCGTCTTGGTGCAAGGGCGGGCGCGAGCGGGCGATCCCGATCCTGACGGCGGGGCAGCGTGCCGCGCTCGATGCCGCGCACGCCTTGGCGGGGCAAGGCTCCCTGATCCCGGCGGATAAATCCTACGTCAAACAGCAGCGGGCGTATGACGCCCAAACCAAGGCGGCGGGCCTCGCCAACATGCACGGGCTGCGGCATCAGTACGCGCAAGGCCGCTATGAGGCGCTGGCGGGCTGGAAATGCCCGAAGGCGGGCGGGCCATCGCGCAGCACGCTCAAGGGCACAGGGCGCGAAATAGACCGTCAGGCGCGGCTGACAATCAGCCGTGAACTCGGGCATTCGCGCCTTGCCATCGTAGCCAACTACATAGGATAACGTCATGTTAAACGCAGAAAGCAGCACAAACGCGGGCAGCGTGGCCGGACAAGGGGGCGGCGCGCTGCTCTGGTCAGTCCAAGAGGCCGCCTACCAGTTGGGCGGCGTGTCCGTGCGCTCGGTCATGCGGCTAATCGAAACGGGCGCTTTGCCGGTATGCCGGGTCGGGCGATTGGTGCGCGTCCCGGCGGATGCCGTGCGTGAGTACGTCGCGCGGACTACCCAAGGCAAGTATAATGTCCCCTGCGTGGAGTCGGGGACGTTGAGGAGTACATCATCATGGTCTACCGACGCAAAGATTCCCCGGTCTACTGGGGGAGTTTCACCGACGCAAGCGGCAAGAGAGTTAGACGCACTACTGGCACAACTGAGCGACGAGAGGCGCAAGCGCTCGAAGCGAAATGGAAGCTAGAAGCGCATCAGGTGAAACAATGGGGTGCGGAGCCAAGCCGCACATTTGATGAGTTGATGCTGAAATACAGAAAGGCAACGCAGGGCGTGAAGCGTAGCGCGAAACGTGACCTTACATCGCTCAGGAGCTTGATGCCCTTCTTTACCGGGCGCAACCTCCTGACGTTGAAACGTTCCGATATTCGCGCTTACATGGACAAGCGTATGTTCGATGGCGTAGCGAATGCAACCATTAACAGGGAAATCTGCCTGTTTTCGGCTGCCCTTAACTATGCGCGGCGTAATTGGGACTGGGATGTCCCGAACCATGCCGGGGGAATGCGCTGGAAAGAACCGGAAGGGCGGGTTAGAAGTTTGACCTTTGAAGAGGCGCAACGGCTGAAAGCGGAAGCTGAAAAGTCGGTAAAGTCTCCGCATTTGGCAAACTTCATCCGGCTTGCGCTGAATACCGGATGCCGTTGTAATGAGATGCTGAAATTACAATGGGATCGGGTCGACCTGAAAGCCAACCTGATTCTTTTGGGCGGGCAGGATACCAAGGGAGGGCGGCGGCGTTCCGTCCCGCTGAATGCGGAGGCGCGGGTGGCCATGCTGAACTTGGCGCGGTTCCGGGCGTCGCATTGCCCGGATTCGCCTTGGGTGTTCGCTCACAAGGATGGGAGCCGTCAGGCTTCGGTCGTGGGTGCCTTCAAACGGGCGCTTCGTCATGCTGGAATCGAGAATTTCCGAATTCACGACCTTCGGCATACCTGCGCTTCGTGGCTGGTCAGCGCCGGTCAAGCGTTGACCGCTGTGCGTGATTTGCTTGGGCATTCTTCGGTTGTGATGACGGAGCGGTACGCGCATCTTGCCCCGGAGAACGTCCGGGCGGCGGTTGCGGCGCTGGATGGCGTGTCACGTTTTGGTTACGCTGAAAAGGAAAGTGCCTAGCGAAGAGTCTCTAAGCCCTTGATTTTCTAGTAGGAAAGTAGGACTCGAACCTACACCTAACGGTCAAGATAACCGGCACAGCGCAGCTGTGTCCGGGTTGATTGCAGGGTTAGAAGTTGGACACGAATGTGGCGATCTGAGTGGTTAACGGCGTTGCCGCGCATGCTCGTAAGCCGCTTCCAGACGGCGCAACATAGGAAGATTCAACTCCCTGGTTTGGCGATTCCAGCGTTCAGTTGTGCGTTGAACTTCAACTTGAAGACGCGCTGCCAATTCCCTTTCATTTGAAATGAGTGCCCAGACCAAGTACTCGGCTTTCGCATCAAAGCTTCCAAACTTCGCAATTGCTGATTCAAACTCCGCCTTCGCTTCCATGTGATGCCCAGACTGAGAAAGTGCCCGAGCAAGCAGCAATGAGACTTGCTCAGCCCGAAATTCGGGCTGAGCCTTCCGTATCAGTTCAAGTTGTTCGATTGCGCGTTCAAAATTCTGGGATTCAACATTGGCTTGTGCAGCCCCAAAGCGAATTTCAGGATCGTTTGCGAATGGTCCCGACAGACATGCCTCGTAACTTGTAGCGGCCTCTTCGGGCTGCCCAGCATTGAGGAGCGCCGCCGCAAGACGCATTTGATTTTGGGCCGTTGGTGTGTAGTCGAAGGCAGCACGAGCATCACGCAGTTCCCTAGTTGGGTCAAGTGCTTTGGCCGCAGAAGCTATGGCTCTCCTTGCTCCATGTTGCAACCGTGAGTCCGGGAGATAAACGGCAAACAAGTAGACGACGCTTCCAAGCAACGGAAACATGAACAGAATGAGCAGCCAGTACATATCACGGCCGGTACGTACGGCGTGAACAGCAAAAAATAAGGCGACAAGGATATGAAGTCCTATCCCAATGAATGGCATGTTTTTTCCTCTTGGAGTGAAGGTCTGGATAGTGAAATTGGGCGAACTCTAACGGTTAAGATAACCGGCACCCAAGCGCGTAGCGATTGGGTGCCCAGCGCGCGAAGCGCGCGGGGTTGAGCATGTGGTTAGGACGCTTGGCGAAACCGGACACAAGCCCAGCCGAACGCACGACCCACAAAGAATACCACTGTCGCCTGCCAGGGCGGGATGTGAGCGCAAGGCCGAACATTGAGCGGACGCAGCGAACTTGAGCGCAGGGTTAGGGCTTTTCATTCAAACTAACTCCTTCCACACGAGGGTAATGAAACCAACGCGATTCAGAGCTGCCTACAGGGATAAGCAACACTAACCCAAAGCCCCCGCTTATTGTATGAACGACTAGCGCACCATCTTTGGATACCTGTATTTCTGTGGAGTCATATTGATAACCTACGACCCCGTCGCGATTGATGAAACCCTCTGGCTCTTCAGGAGGGACAGTTAATCGCGTTTCCCCACACTTGCTCTCTATTGTGCGTGAATTGACTATTGTTCCCGATGATTCTGAGGTAAGCAGGAAAGACGTTTCACCTTTCTTCTGAATGCGCACATTTGTTGCAGTCTTCGCCTCCCTAAAAAGAAGGGCCGCTAAGGTTGGGGCATCTTTCCCTTGCTTCCCGGCTTCACCATTATTCATGTAGTTTCCTGGAAGCACACTACAAATTTCTGAGTGGCTATCAACAGATGTCCACTCTTTCGGATACGAGGGATTGGAAATAAAAACGCAGCCAGTTTGCGTAGCAGCGACAAACAAGATTATTGGCAATAGGAGAGTTCGCATTATTAGCCCTAACTAGAATTAGACGACGTTCATTTTACTCCACCCCATCACCCCACTCACTTCCTCACATTCCAAAACGTCCGCATCCACAGCGAAGCATTCAGGCTTTGCTTAAGCAGCCACCGAGACGACCGACCCGCGTAAATGCTGTTGCCGATCGTGTTTTCCGACGCGGAGCATCGCAAATCAGAAGCCTCAAAAGAGGGAGGCTATAGATCATGCGGCGCGTCAAATCCTGCCTCTTCCACAGCTTGGCGCATCGCTGTGGCGTCGATGAGTGCGGGATCGTATTGCACGACGGCACACGCCTTCTCCAGCGAGACTTCTGCCCCGGTCACGCCCGACAAGGCTTCGAGCGTTTTGGTCACGTTGCGGACACAGCCACCGCAACTCATGCCTTCTATCTTGATGGTGATTTCACTCATGTTTTCTCCTAAAACGTGGAACTGAACACGCCAAAAGTCACGGCGCACCCCATCCTGAACCGAATAACCACTGACGGCGGCAGTCTTCACCTGCCACAAGCGCCGTCAGTACCGGCAACAGAAATTCGCGCAACGCCTCAATCACCGTAGCCAACGGGATCGGCTCCAATGAATTCTTTCGCAGAAACGCCTGCCATTGTTTGGTCTTGTCTTGTGCGAACTCGTCTGTAAGACCGAGTGGCACACCTGCAGGAATAATTGTATCCCGGCGCTCGAAAGTAGCACGGATCGCCTTGACCAGCACTGCGCCGTCGAAGTCGGAATGTCGGGCCAAAATCCACAGATCGAAGTAGTCCTTCATCCGGCTGTTGAGGATACCGAGTGACACCATCGCTTCCAGCTTTTCGGCGACGACGACGGTGTAGCGAGGATAGGTTCGCAGTTGCGGTTGCGGCATCTCACCAAGGATGACCGGATAGCGCACATCCTCTGGATCGGGTGTAACTGCGTCGCCAAAACCGATGTCGATCTGTACTGGGCAGCGTGCGCCGTCCAATACGCTTAGTAGCGTGACGCGCACACCCGCGTAGTTGCCCTCTTTGCGAATCTCGGCGGCCTTTACCGTGTCGGTCTGAAACACGATGCCGTCATCACTTTCGATCTGGCTGATTTCGCGAAACAGGCTTTCCAAATGAGAGATTTCAGCGGAGCCAAAACCCAGCAGGTCGGCATCGTGTGTTGAGCGGTGCGGCACATCGAACCATAGGTCGAACAATAGTGCGCCCTTGAGCACAAACTGCCCGCTCTGCTCCGAAACGCCCAAGCGATACAGCATCCGTTCCAGTGCGTAGCGGGTCAGCAGTAAATTGAAGTCGAGTTTATCGGCACGAGCCTTGTTGAGCAGCCTAGCGCGAACCGACGCGGCGATATTGCGCTGGCTCATGCCAGACTTTCCAGATAGGGCCGCATCACATTGGCCACACGGTCGATTTTAGCGTAATGCCAAACCTCATCACTGGACATGCGTTTACCGTTCCACGCCTCGCGCAACGCCTCCAGCGCCACATCCAACCCGATCTTGTTGCGGTACTTGAAGCAGTCAGCCACCGTTTTGGCAACACTTGTGACACGGATAGTCACGCCATCGACGATATGCTCCTCGACTCCCTCGGTCAGCGCCACGCCGGAGAAGCGATTGATGCGTAGTGGCGGGTAAGCTATCTTCGGGATAGCAGCCTTGTTACCGATAGCCAGCCATACCTCGAACGGAGCCTGCGTTGTCAGGCCGTGGAAACGCAGCGCCGACAACAGACAAATCACGCCCTTGGGAACGCGGCAAGCAACCTCGGCCAGCGTACCGTGAGCCGATACAGACCGTGCCATCAGGCCGTACAGCCCCCGCCCAACGCGCTCCAGTTGCCCACGGCGCACCGCCCGCGTCAGAGCCACTCTGGGGATGCCCAGCGGAACCAGATCGTTGGGACGCACCAATCCCTGTTTGTGCACCAAATCGAGCAGCTTGTCGGTAGCCGTATCCATAGTTGAGCATGCTGTTCCAAACTATCGGCAAATGTCAACAAAAACCGAAGAATAGGAACACATCATTGTGTCTTTCAAGTGTAGTAATCAACTAACTATAACAAGTTAACACCTAACTACAACAGTTCCACGACTATATTTTGACTTTCTTCTGTAGTTAACGCATAATCAGAAAATAGTCACAGAAGAAAGGTGGTTACTATGAAAAAACGGATCTGCTTCGAGATCGACGAAGACATCGCCCGTAAAGCGGAAGCCATATATTTCTCCACAGGGATAGACACTGAAACGGCACTGAGCATCTTCATGCGAAGAACCGTTTTGGAGAATCGCCTTCCCATCGACATGCACATGGTGGTTGCTGCATCGACCCCTGCCACCCCACCTCCGATGGAGAAACGGGCTAAAAGAGTGCCTATCACGCCACGCATGGTCGAGGTTCTTTGGGATGCCTTCAAGGAACACCGCAGTAAGGGTGGCGACATATGGAGCATCAGCAATCACATTGCCAAAACTACCGATATGAGTCCGGGCAGCGCGTCCATGTATATGGTTATTCTTAATAACCTGGTTGTTGGAAAACAAAACACCAGGAATATGAAAATAGAGGACTTGAAGTACTACATGAGCAAAATCAAATCAGAATACGGGGATGAAACGTTCAACAAAGCTTTAGACTCCTTAGAGCAGTCGGTGCCTTATTGGAGACAGAAAATCCCTGGGCGCTTCGCAGACCGCGTAAGAGATTACTTGAAGAAGAACGGGAGGTAGCCTCAGATAGCGAGATACCCTCTTACTCCAATGAAGATGGCACGTGAAGCCTCTCCCCCCGATACGGTTGCCAACGCTTCAACAACAGGGAATTACCGAGGACGGAAACGGAACTCAGTGCCATTGCCGCGCCCGCGACGACGGGGCTCAACAGGCCAAAGGCGGCCAGTGGGATGCCTAACACATTGTAGATGAAGGCAAAAAAGAGGTTTTGACGGATTTTTGACAACGCAGCCTGCGACAGTTGGACGGCGTCAGCCACACCGTGCAGGCTGCCGCGCACGAGCGTGATGTCGGCCGCTTCGATGGCAACATCCGCACCTACGCCGATGGCAAAGGACACATCCGCAGAAGCCAGCGCCGGAGCGTCGTTGACGCCATCCCCAACCATGCCGACACAAGCGTTGCGGGCGGACGCTTCCTTTTTCAATTCGGCCACCACGTCGGCTTTGCCCGCAGGCAGCACGCCCGCGCGCCAGTCGGCAATGCCCGCTGCCGAAGCGATAGCGGCAGCGGTAGAGGGATTGTCGCCCGTCAACATGATGACCCGCACATCCGCTTGCCGGAACCTTTCCAGCGCGTCATGGGAGTCTTCGCGCAAACGGTCGGCAACGGCTATCAGCCCCGCATAGATGCCATCGATGGCAACCCCGGCCAGCGTCTTGCCCTGTACGGCAGCCACTTCTTCCTGTGGAAACTCGACACCGTTCGAGGCGAGGAAATCCATTGTGCCGACAAGCACCGCCCTGCCCCTGGCGCGGCCTTCGATGCCCTGCCCTTCGATGATGCGTACATCGCTGGCGCGTTCAAGCGCCGCCCCGCCTTCTTTTTCCCGCGCCGCGCGGACGATGGCGCGCGCGATGGGGTGCGAACTGGCGCACTCGACCGCCGCCGCCCATTGCAGCAAGTCGTCGGATGTCCACTGTGGCGCGGCAACAACATCCGTGACCGTCGGTTCGCCCCGCGTCAATGTCCCGGTCTTGTCCAGCGCCAGTACCTTCATGCGACCGGCGCACTCCAGGGCTTCGGCGTTCTTGATGAGCAACCCGGCGCGCGCGCCCAGCCCGACCGCCACCATGATTGCCGTCGGCGTTGCCAGGCCGAGGGCGCACGGACAGGCAATGACCAGCACCGCGACGGCATTGATGAGCGCAGCCTGAAAGTCGCCGGACAGCCACCAGGCCGCAAAACTCACCAGGGCAATGGCGACGACTGCGGGCACGAATACGGCGGCGACGCGATCGGCCAATCGCTGTATCGGCGCTTTGGAACCCTGCGCCTGCCCGACCAGGCGGACTATTCCCGCAAAGAGCGTATCGGCTCCGACCCCCGTCGCACGACAGCGCAACATGGCCTGCCCGTTGATCGTGGCGGCAAAAACCTTGTCGCCCGGCTGTTTGTCGACGGGCAGGCTCTCGCCGGTCAACAAGGCTTCATCGAGCGCGGAACGGCCTTCGAGAATGACACCGTCGACCGGTACGGCGTCCCCTGGGCGAAGCACGAAAACCCTCCCAGGTTGCAGCGCGTCTACGTCGATTTCGACGAGTTGCCCGTCCTGTTCGACCCACGCCCGCTTAGGTTGCAGCCGCAACAGGGCATCGAGGGCTTCGGAAGTCCGGTTTTTCGCGCGCGCCTCAAGCAATTTGCCGAGCAT
>WRJU01000182.1 GCA_009778425.1 Pseudomonadota bacterium | reverse complement strand
GACCGACAAAGTCTGGCTGTTTGGTGATTCTGAAGAAACCATTATCGAAGGTATCACCAAAGGCCGTAACGCTGGTCCGGGTAGCTTGGAAAACGAGATGCCGGCCTGGAAGGATTTCCTTGGCGAAGCCAAGGTGCACGTTCTGGCCGCATATGTGTATAGCTTGGGCAAGTAAGTAGGTAAGTGAGTGAAAGGCACCCTGTGAAAAATGTTCACGGGGTGCCTTTTGTGCGTTGGCGGGCTATTTGGGTTAGCTTGGGGAGGTTTTCCTCATGAGCGATGTTGGTCTTGATGCTCCCTCTCCGGAGGGTTCTGCTCCGAATTCGGGGGCTCCTTCTTCCGTTGCGAAAGGAATGGAGCAGGACGGGGGTTTGTACGCGACCCATAAGAAAGTCTATGTGCGATCGACCAGCGGCATATTCACGAAGTGGCGCTGGATACTGGTGTGGCTGACCCAGGTTATTTTTTTCGGACTGCCCTGGCTCACATGGAATGGCCGTCAGGCCGTGCTGCTGCATCTGGTTGAGCGCAAGTTTTATATTTTCGGCTGGGTATTCTGGCCGCAGGATATTCTTTTTCTGTCCATATTGCTGATTATTTCAGCGTATTCCTTATTCTTTTTTACTGCGGTTGCGGGGCGCTTGTGGTGTGGTTATGCCTGTCCGCAAACCGTTTATACAGAAATATTCCAGTGGATCGAAGAGAAAATCGAAGGCAATCATATCGCGCGGGCGAAGCTCGACAAGGCGTCAATAAGCGGGCGCAAGCTCGCCATCAAGTCAGCCAAGTACGCGATTTGGGCGGTATTTGCGCTATGGACGGGTTTCACCTTCGTTGCCTATTTTTCGCCTGTGACAGAATTGCTGGCATCGGTTCCGACCTTCGGGTTCGGGCCTTGGGAAAAGTTCTGGATATTCTTCTACGGTACTTTTACTTTCGTGTTCGCGGGTTTCATGCGCGAGCAGGTGTGCAAGTACATGTGCCCATATGCGCGTTTCCAATCGGTCATGTTCGATCAGGATACGCTGATAGTGACTTACGACGAGGCGCGCGGCGAGCCGCGTGGCGTGCTGCGCAAGGGAGAGAACCCGGCAAGCCGGGGCGATTGCATCGACTGCAAGATTTGCATCCAGGTATGCCCGACCGGCGTCGATATCCGTAACGGCTTGCAGTATGAATGTATCGGTTGCGGGGCTTGTATTGATGCCTGTGACCTGATCATGGACAAGATCAACCTGCCGCGCGGGCTGGTGCGTTACACGACCGAGAATGCTCTCAAGCAGGGTTGGAAATCATCTGAAATCGTCCGTCATGTGTTTCGGCCACGTACCCTGGTTTACGGGACGATATTGCTCGCTATCGTCACGGCTTTCCTATGGGGCCTGTTCACACGGATGCCTTTACGGGTCGATATCGTTCGCGATCCTTCGCTCGGGCGGGTGGTAGGCGAGATGGTCGAAAATGATTACACACTCAAGATCATGAACATGACCGAGGCAAGTCGGTCTTTCGTCGTCAGCGTGGATGGCCTGGAAGGAATACGCCTGGTCGGTAACAAGAAGATCACAAGCGATAATCAGGTTACGGCGGAATCGTCGGAAAACCTGGAAGTGATTGTGCAGGTGCAGATTCCCAGGGAGTCTGGCAAGCCTGGCACACACCGGTTTTACTTCGAGGTCGTCGCTACGGACGACCCCAACGTGAGGCGGCGGGAAAAGGCCGTTCTCTTGTATCCCAACTGAAATGTGGAAAAGTAGATGACAACGAATTCTCAAACGCTCGACAATCAGCCTTGGTATAAGCATGGCTGGCCCTGGTTCCTGTTCGGCTTGCCCGCGATTTCCGTGGTAATCGGTATTTCCTTGTACGTTGCTGCCAATAATTATAATGTCGATAGCATCGTCTATGGTGACTATGCCAAGGATGGGAAAGGAGTCGAGTTGCGCGACGAGAGGTTCGCGCATGCCCGGAGTTTGGGATTGTCGGCACATGCGACGGTGCGTGACGGCGAGATAAGCGTCAAGCTGTCCGCCGCACAGGAAAAGGATTTGCCCGCGACGCTGCGTTTGGCCATCGTTCATCCCACTCAGGATCGATTCGATCAGCAGGTGTTGTTGCAAAGGAAGCAGGATGGCGTGTATTCAGGGGCGACGACCGAGCCCTTGCATGCCAGTCGCTGGCTGTTTCAGTTGGAGGATGAAGCCCGGACATGGAGCATGACCGGGGGCGTCAGTATTCCCGCAGAGACGGAGGTATCGATCGAGCCGTTTCAAGTCGGGCTGTAGTATCAATCAGGCCGTGTCGATCAGGCCATTCGATTCATAGATTTTTGAAGGAGGTATTTTGCCATGGGTCTTTTTCTGGATTTGTTCTCGAGCCTGATTGGGCTGCTCAGTCTGTTTACCATTGTTTTCGTTATTGTCATGGGCTTTTTCTTCATGCGATATTTTTCAAACCGCATGGAAGAAGACCAGCGCAACGCAGACAAGCAGCAACGTGAGCGGGTTGCCAAGGCTTGATTTGAGGCGCTAAGTAAGAGGCAAATGGCCCGATTGCTCGGGCCATTTGCTTTTGTGCGTTACCGCTCCGGCGCTTCTCGGCTATCCCTCCACGGAAAGGGAATGCGGGACAATTGCCATCGTCCCCTACATACCCCCTTCACGGCGAGGAATGAAATTCAGCGGTAGACGAGCACCGGCGTTTTGCTGTGGGTCAGCACCCGTTGCGTTTCGCTGCCCAGAAGCAGGCTGGCGATGCCACGGCGACCGTGAGAGGCCATGAAAATCAGGTCGCAGCCATGACTGTCCGCCGCGGCGATAATGGCCTCATAAGGCGTTTCGCTGACTTGCGTGTCCGTATCGGCGGACACCCCTGCGGCTTCGGCCTCTGCCTTGGCGCGATTCAGGATGCGCTGAGCTTCCTGTTCTGCGGATTGGGCAAATTGTTCCGGGGTCGTCGGGTCGATCAGGGCGCCTTCACCATAGATGGGCATCGGAAAATCGGGCTGCGAATAGAAAAAAGTCAATTGCGCGTCGATCTCCTTGGCGAAGGCGATGGAACGGGTTACGGCTGTGTCGGAGAGCGGTGATCCGTCAGTAGGTACGAGTACATGTTTGAACATCGTGCGATCCTCCTCCCTGTTTGTGATAGCTGATTATAGTAAGAGTTTCCCCATTTTCGTATCCAGCTTGCGGCTTGCTTATTTGCATGCCACGAGGAAATAGATCACGAGCAGGCTGGGTTGGAAATATTTCCCCCGTTTGAATGGCGTTATCATGACCCGTAGGCATTTTTTGCCATTTGCCGGGATTCGGCGCGAAGATTGGAAGGGTGGAGGCTTGCCATGACGAGAGGAAATGAAGCCGGGGTGGGACGGCAGCCACGGGGCAGAAGCACGCGCCGTCCGGGAAACTTTAATTTCGACCCTGGGCAGGCCATCAGGAAAAGCATGCGCGGTCTGCATGAGGGGGTCGAAGGAAGCATCGACCCGTTGGGCATGAGCGCGCCCATCGTGCATGCGCAATTGGCCTGGCTGGCGCACCCACAGGAACTCGGGAATCGTTGGGTCAGCCTTTCCAGCGATTTATGGAAGTTACAGCTTCATACGCTGCGCCGGATGTTCGGGCTTGCCAGCGATGACCCCATCCTTCCGCACCCGGACGATCTCCGGTTTGCTGATTCTGTGTGGACAGAATCGGCTTCGTGGGACCTGGTCAAGGAGTGGTATCTGGCTTTTACCCACAACATGCAGGACATGCTGTACGACACGCCGGGGTTGAGCGGGAAGGATCGCCGCCGGGCCGCGTTCTGGTGGCGCAAGTGGCTCAATGCGGTGGCGCCTACCAACTTCCTCTTCACGAATCCGATGGCCATCCGCAAAATGGTAGATACCCGTGGGGAGAGCCTCTACAAAGGATTCCAGAATTTTATTGCCGATATGCGCGCCGGCATGGTGCGCATGACGAATCCCGACGATTTCCATGTAGGGGAAAACCTGGCGACGACGCCGGGCGCGGTCATTTTTCGTAACCGCCTGCTCGAAGTCATCCATTACGCGCCGACCCAGCCCAAGGTTCACGCGGAACCGGTGGTGATCATTACGCCGTGGATCAACAAGTTCTACGTCCTCGATCTCGTGCCCAAGAAGAGCATGGTTCGTTATCTGCTCGATCAGGGGCTGGATGTGTTCATCACGAGTTGGAAGAACCCGGATGAATCGATGCACGATTGTTCCTTCGATGATTATCTGACCGAGGGGGTTCAGACCATCGTCGATGTGGCGCTCAAATTTACAGGCGCGGAAAAGGCTCACGCGGCAGGGTATTGCATCGGGGGAACCGCGCTTTCGATCTACATGGCCTGGGCCAACAAGCACTATGGCAAGGATGCGGTTCCGGTGGCCGACTGGACGCTCTTTACGACCCTGGTTGATTTTCACAAGCCGGGCGACATCGAGGTTTTCATCGACGAGTCCAGTATTCGTTACATGACCGAGAGCATGGACAGGACGGGTTATCTCGATGGCAAGCAGATGGCTTCAGCTTTCCGCCTGTTGCGTTCCAACAGCCTGATCTGGACGTATGTCGTGCATGGCTGGTTGTATGGCGAGACGCCCGCGCCGTTCGATGTGCTGTACTGGAATATGGATACAACGCGTATGCCATACAAGATGCACTCATGGTATCTGCGCGAGCTCTACCTGCATAACCGGCTGATTCACAGCGACGCCCTGACGGTTGCCGGGGAGCCGATCAGCCTGGGGCGCATCGTTCAGCCCCTCTATGCGGTTTCCGCTATCGACGACCATATCGCGCCGTGGGCGCAGACCTACCGGATCAACAATTTCGTCGTTGGTCCGAAACGTTTCGTGCTGTCGAGTTCCGGGCATATCCTCGCCATCGTCAACCCGGTGGTGACTCCGCCCAAGCGTCATTTTTGGGTCAACGATGTGCAGCACCGCTCCGAGACAGCCGAATACTGGAAGGCGCACGCGATCGCCGGTGAAGGGAGTTGGTGGACGGACTGGATGGCGTGGCTCAAGCCGCGCGCCGGAAAGCTGGTAGACGCGAGGCCCGCAGACAACAAGCAATTTCCGCAGCTTGCGCCCGCGCCGGGAACCTACGTGGTTGAGCCTTGAGAGAATGAGGCCGGATCGCGGTTCGGCAGAAATAGAGAAAACGCCTGACCGGTGACGAATCGGTCAGGCGGTTTTTCTGTAGTTAGCGCGTACCGGCCTGGTGCTGAACCAGTTTTTTGAGTCCCTCTCCGTCAAGTATGCGGATGTGCTTTTGTTGCACGGAAATCAGCCCTTCTTCCTGAAAATGGGAGAAAGCGCGTGAGACGGTTTCCAGTTTGAGTCCCAGGTAGGAGCCGATTTCCTCGCGAGTCATGCGCAGATGGAACTCTGTCGGCGAAAAGCCTCGCGCGGTGAAGCGTTGCGACATATTGATCAGGAAAGCCGCCAGCCGCTCTTCGGCGCGCATCGAGCCAAGCAACATCATTACGCCGTGATCGCGCACGATTTCGCAACTCATGACCTTGTGGAACTGATGCTGCAAGCCCTCGATGACGCGGGCGAGTTCTTCAAGCTTTGGATAGGAGATCACGCAGACTTCGCTGTCTTCGAGGGCGATGACGTTGCATGAATGCAGGCCGGTACCGATGCCGTCGAGGCCCAGTATTTCGCCGGTCATCTGAAAACCCGTGACTTGCTCGCGCCCGTCTTCGAGCAGGACGTCCGACTTGAACGAGCCGGTACGGATGGCGTAGATGGCTTCAAACGGATCGCCGGTGCGATAGAGCGGCTGCTGGCGTTTGACTTTGCGTTGCGCAGCGACCAGCTCATCGAGCCGGACGATGTCTGAGTCGCTGATTCCGAAAGGGAGGCATAACTCGAAGAGATTGCACTGGGAACAGGCTTTTTTCAGTCCTGTGGGCGTAGCGGGCGCAGGTGCCTTCATTTGACAGTAAACTGATTCATTGGGGATCGTTTTCGTTATAAGGGTGGTTGACTCACATCAACCCTGTGATGATAACCTTCTGACATCATTGAAAATCTCTGAGCGGTACATTCATGACCCATGATCTAGTTTTCAACCCTGAACTGATTCGCCGGTTCGACATCAACGGACCTCGTTACACGTCGTATCCTACGGCAGACCGTTTCATCGAAACGTTTGACGCGCGCGCATTGTCCGCTTGGTTAGGCAAACGGGCAAGCGGCGGAGCGAACAAACCTCTCTCATTGTACTTCCACATCCCATTCTGTAACACGATCTGCTACTACTGCGCCTGTAACAAGATCATTACCAAGGATCACAGCCTGTCCGCGAAGTATCTGGATTACGTGGATCGTGAGATGGGGCTTCAGGCCGCTTCGCTCGGCGAGGCGCGCCAGGCGACGCAGCTTCATCTGGGGGGCGGGACGCCGACCTTTCTTTCCCACGAAGAACTGCGTCAGTTGATGGCCTCGGTGCGCGCGCATTTTGAGCTTGTGCCCAATGGCGAATATTCGATCGAGGTCGACCCGCGCAAGGTCGATTTCGAGACCGTCGAGTTGCTTGCCAAGCTGGGTTTCAACCGGATGAGCGTTGGGGTACAGGACTTTGCCGAAGAGGTGCAGGTCGCCACGAACCGCGTACAGAGCTTCGACGAAACCCGGGTGGTAATGGAGGCCGCGCGGACAACGGGTTTTAGCTCGATCAGCATGGATTTGATTTACGGCCTGCCCAAACAGAACGTTGCAAGCTATGACCGCACTCTCGAACGGGTGCTCGAACTCTCGCCTGACCGGATTTCGCTTTACAGCTACGCGCATTTGCCGGGGCTTTTCATGCCGCAGAGGCGCATCGTGGAAGGCGAATTGCCGACGGCGGACGTCAAGCTGCAAATCCTGCAACTGGCGATTCGCCGCCTGACGGAAGCCGGTTATGTCTATATCGGCATGGATCACTTCGCCAGACCGGACGATGAACTGGCCGTGGCGCAGCGCCAGGGGCGGTTGCACCGTAATTTTCAGGGCTATTCGACTCATGCCGAGTGCGACATGCTGGCTTTCGGGGTGTCCTCCATCGCCAAGGTCGGCCCCGTATATGCACAAAACCACAAAACGCTTGAGACGTATTACGAGGCGCTCGACCGCAATGAGTTGCCCGTGCTGCGCGGCATCGAGCTGACCGCCGATGACCTGCTGCGGCGCTCGATCATCCAGGCCTTGATGTGTCATTTCTCGCTTTCCATCGAAGCGATTCAGACCGCGCACAACATTAATTTCAAGGAATATTTCGCGGAAGAACTGGTCGGTCTCAAAGAGATGGAAGCCGCCGAGATGGTCAGGGTGGAGGACGAGTCGATCACGGTATTGCCGGCGGGGCGCTTGCTGGTGCGTGCGGTTGCGATGGTGTTCGACCGCTACCTTCGCGCGGATCGTGAACGCAAACGCTACTCCCGCGTGATTTGACGTCGTCGAGTCTCATGCCTGAAGCGGGTCATCTTGCTGTTTTTCTGTTCGGCCTGGCCGGTGGCGTACATTGTGTTTCGATGTGCGGCGGCATCGTCGGCGCGCTTTCCATGCAGGTAGAGCAGCCGCTCGTCCGTGCGCCGTCCTGGCGAACCGGGCGATGGCCTCTGCATTTGGCATTCAGCCTTGGCCGCATTTTTTCCTATACCGCTGTGGGCAGCCTGCTGGGCGCGTTGGGTTCCGTGGGCATGCTCTACGATGGAGTGCTGCCGGTGCAGATTACGCTTTATGTGTTTGCCAATCTGATGCTGGTCGCGATGGGGCTGTATCTGGCCGGAGTGACCCGCTTTCTCGCGCCTCTGGAGCGGGGAGGACAAGTGCTGTGGCGTTTCATCCAGCCCGCGACCAGCCGTTTTCTGCCGGTGCGCTCGATGGCTCAAGCCTTGCCGCTCGGCATGTTGTGGGGGTTCTTGCCCTGCGGGATGGTATATGGCGTGCTGGCTCTTGCGCTCATGACCGGCTCTGCCTGGCGCGGTGCGGGCTTGATGCTGGCGTTCGGGCTTGGTACTTTGCCCAATCTGTTATTGGCCGGATTGGTGCTCGGACGCTTCCGCGATTTCACCCGCAATAGCAAAGTGCGTTTGCTTGCTGGTTTGCTCGTGCTCGGCTTTGGCGTGTTCGGGTTGATTCGTGCGCCCGCCTTGGGTGGCAAGCTGTGGAGCGGGTTGGTGTGCACCTGAATCCATGAAGGGCTTGAATATGACGCAGGAAGCTCCCGTCCTGGAAACGCTCGAACTTGCCATTACCGGCATGACCTGCGCGGCTTGTTCGGCGCGACTTGAAAAAGTGCTCAACCGCTTGCCGGAGGTGGAGGCCGTGGTCAACCTCGCTTCCGAACGCGCCATCCTGCGTTTTGCGTCCGGTGCGCTAACGCTGGAGGCCGCATGCGCGGCGGTGAAGAAGGCCGGTTTCGGCGCGAGCGTCGCGCAATCGCTCAACCGCGAACAGGAACGGGCGCGCAAGCGCGACGAATGGCAGGCGAGCCTCAAACTCTTTTGGTTTGCCGCTGCGCTGACGCTGCCGCTTGCGGTTCAAATGCTGGCAATGTTCGGCCTCTGGCCGGGCGGCTCGCATGAGATCGTGCCCCGCTGGCTGCAATGCGCGCTGGCCACGCCTGTGCAGTTCTGGGTCGGGGCGCGGTTTTATCGCGGCGCGTGGAACGCGCTGCGCGGTGGCGGGGCCAATATGGATGTGCTAGTCGCCCTCGGTACTTCGATGGCTTGGGCTTACAGCACGGTGGTCACGTTGGCGGGTTGGCACGAACAACACGTCTATTTTGAAGCCTCGGCGATGGTCATCACCCTCGTGATGCTCGGCAAATTGCTTGAGGCGCGCGCGAAAAACCGGACTTCCGAAGCCCTCGATGCCCTGTTGCGGCTGCAACCTAAGCGGGCGTG
>WRJU01000181.1 GCA_009778425.1 Pseudomonadota bacterium | reverse complement strand
CCCGGTCAGGCCGAGAACCGCGATTACTGGATGCTGATGCTGGAAATGCTGAAATATACCGGCGAGAGTTCGCGTTTCGAGGATTTGGCGGTCGATTACGCCGTAACCTTCGAGGAATCCCCCCCTTCGTGGGAATCGAAGCAGCCTTCGCCGGGTCAGGAACAGCCCGACGCCGATGAAGCCTCTCCCGGACATGGCGAGGAAGAATTCTGTTTCGACAATGAACTGACCGGTTCGAGCAGCGAGGCAATCCGCAAGCTCGATGAGTTCGCCTCCGCCCGGCAGATGGTCGTAGTCGATTGCGGCCAGTTGCGGCGGGTCGATTTCGTGGCGGCAGGAACGCTCTTCAATGCGCTTGCCTCGCTCCAGGCGCGCGGCAAGGTCGTCCAGTTGCACAAGGTCAACGCAATGGTCGGTGCGCTGATGCGGGTCATGAGCATCGACCAGGTGGCGCAGGTGATGTTGCGCGGCTGACATCCGCGCCGCGTCCTCCCGCATCCGGCTGATCCGGCCGATACGGTATAATCTTCCCCCTTTTTTCCGGACGCGCGGGTATATCCCCAAGAACATTCATGGAACAGTATCACGGCACGACCATTCTTTCGGTTCGCCGTGGCCGCCAGGTCGCGCTTGGCGGCGACGGGCAGGTCACGCTTGGCAACATCGTCATCAAGGCATCCGCGCGCAAGGTGCGAACGCTCTTTGACGGGCGCATTCTCGCCGGTTTTGCCGGAGGCACTGCCGATGCCTTCACCCTGTTCGAGCGGTTTGAGGCCAAACTCGAAAAGCACCAGGGCAATCTGATGCGCAGCGCGGTCGAGCTTGCCAAGGACTGGCGCACCGACCGCATGCTCCGGCGGCTGGAAGCCATGCTTGCCGTGGCAGACCGCGAGCACTCGCTGGTCATTACCGGCAACGGCGACGTGCTCGAACCCGAGCAGGGCATCGTCGCCATTGGCAGCGGCGGCCCTTACGCACAGGCCGCCGCGCGCGCGTTGCTCGAAAATACCGAACTGATGCCGAAGGAGATCGTCTCGAAATCCCTGACGGTTGCCGCCGACCTCTGCATTTACACCAACCAGAATCATGTCATCGAGGAACTGGGCGAATGAGTGAAACCATGAACCGGATGACTCCGGCAGAGATCGTCTCCGAACTCGACAAGCACATCGTTGGACAGCACAAGGCCAAGCGGGTCGTGGCGGTTGCGCTGCGCAGCCGTTGGCGCCGCGCGCAGGTGGCCGAGCCTCTGCGCAGCGAGATCACCCCCAAGAACATCCTGATGATCGGCCCCACCGGCGTGGGCAAGACCGAGATTGCCCGCCGCCTTGCCCGCCTGACGCAAGCCCCGTTCATCAAGGTCGAAGCCACCAAGTTCACGGAAGTAGGCTATGTCGGGCGCGATGTAGACACGATCATCCGCGATTTGGCGGAGATTGCCGTCAAGGACGGGCGCGAGCGCGCCATGAGGCTCGTTCGGGATCGCGCGCTCGATGCTGCCGAAGACCGGGTGCTCGACGCGCTCCTGCCCCCGGTGCGCGGAGTTGTCGAAAGTGATAACGCGCAGGATGGCGGCACACGGCAGAAATTTCGCAAGAAACTGCGCGAAGGCGAACTCGACGACAAGGAAATCGACCTCGAAGTCGCTGCTTCCTTCATGCACGCCGAGATTTTTGCTCCGCCGGGCATGGAAGAACTGACCCAACAGATACAGGGCATGTTTCAAAACATGGGGGGCAACAAAAAGAAAATGCGGCGGTTGCGGATTGTCGAGGCCATGAGGCTCCTGACCGACGAAGAAGCCGCAAAACTCATCAACGACGATGAAATCAAGAGCGAGGCTCTGCGCGCGGTCGAGCAGAACGGCATCGTTTTCCTCGATGAGATCGACAAGATTGCCACGCGCGGCGAAACGCATGGCGCGGATGTCTCCCGTCAGGGCGTGCAGCGCGACCTGCTGCCACTGGTCGAAGGCGCAACCGTTTCGACCAAGTACGGCATGGTCAAGACCGATCACATCCTGTTCATTGCCAGTGGAGCGTTCCACCTCTCGCGCCCGAGCGACCTGATCCCCGAATTGCAGGGGCGCTTCCCGATCCGCGTCGAACTCGATTCACTGTCCGTTGAGGATTTTGAGCGTATCCTGACCAGTACCGACGCCTGCCTCACTCGCCAGTACGAAGCCCTGCTCGCCACGGATGGTGTGGCGCTGAATTTCACCGGGGATGGCATCCGCCGTCTGGCGGAGATTGCCTTCCAGGTCAATGAGAGGACGGAGAATATCGGCGCGCGAAGGCTCTACACGGTGATGGAAAAGCTCCTCGAAGAAATCTCTTTCGAGGCCGGTAACGGCAAAGCGGGCGACCTCACCGTCGACACCGCCTATGTCGACGCCCGCCTCGAAGGCGTGGCGGGTCGTGAAGACCTTGCCAGATACGTGCTCTGAGAAGGGAGAGCGCCAAGGCTGCGGGAGACGGTACAATAAACCACTTTAACCTTGGGGTTGCTTTTGATGAAAACCACCTTTCTCGATTTTGAACAGCCGGTTGCCGAACTCGAAGAAAAGATCGAGCAACTGCGTTTCGTTCAGAACGATTCCGCCGTGGATATTTCAGAAGAAATCTCCCGCCTGGAAAGCAAGAAGCAAACCCTCACGAGGGACATCTACTCCAAGCTGACCCCTTGGCAGATTGCCCAGGTGGCGCGCCATCCGCAGCGCCCTTACACCCTGGACTACGTGCAGCACATTTTCACCGATTTCAACGAGCTTCACGGAGATCGCGCCTATGCAGACGACCATGCCATCGTTGGAGGGTTGGCGCGTTTCAATGGGCAAAGCTGCATCGTCATCGGTCACCAGAAAGGGCGCGATACCAAGGAAAAGATAGCCCGCAACTTTGGCATGCCGCGCCCTGAGGGGTATCGCAAGGCTCTGCGCCTGATGAAGCTGGCCGAAAAATTCCGTCTGCCCGTCTTTACCTTCATCGACACGCCCGGAGCCTACCCTGGTATTGGCGCTGAAGAGCGCGGCCAGTCCGAGGCCATCGGCCACAACCTTTATGCAATGGCCGAACTGCGCACACCGATCATCTGCACCGTCATCGGCGAAGGCGGCTCTGGCGGGGCGCTCGCCATTGCCGTGGGCGACCAGATCATCATGCTGCAATACTCCACCTATTCGGTCATCTCCCCCGAAGGTTGTGCCTCCATCCTCTGGAAGAGCGCGGAAAAAGCCTCGATAGCCGCTGAGGCGATGGGCATCACCGCATCGCGCCTCAAGTCGCTCGGCCTCATCGACAAAGTGGTCAATGAACCGGCGGGCGGCGCGCACCGGGATCACAAGGCCATGGCCAAGAGCCTGAAAAGCGCCCTGGTTGACGGCTTGCGCCAACACTCGGGGCTCTCGCCCGACGAACTCATCGCGCAGCGCATGGAAAAACTCATGAGCTATGGCCGCTTCAAGGAGATTGCTGCCTGAGAGCCATGCGCGCCGGGACGAAGCAAGTCATGGCAACCGTACCCGATGCCGCTGCTGCAGCGCTGGCTGCAGCGGGAGTCGATTCCCGTCATCGCCTGTGCTGCGCACTTTCGGGAGGGGTCGATTCGGTTGCGCTGCTCGATGTGCTCGATACCCTGCGGCAGCGTTTCGGGTACGCGCTGGAGGCCGCGCACGTCCATCATGGGCTTAACCCGGCGGCTGACGAATGGCAGGATTTTTGCGCCGCGCTTTGCGAGCGGCGCGGCGTCCCGCTCAATGTGTTCAAGGCCGAAGTGTCCCGCGATCATCCTGGCGGGCTGGAAGAGGCCGCGCGCATCGCGCGCCATGCCGCGCTTTCCCGTGTTGCTTGCGACTGGCTCGTCCTGGGGCATCACCTGGACGATCAGGCCGAAACCGTCCTTTTCCGCCTGCTGCGCGGCGCGGGCGTCCGAGGCGCGGCGGCGATGGCGGCTATCGAACCGGCTCAGGCCGTCGGGCAAGTCGGGCGCTTGCGCCCCTTGCTGGAAACCGGGCGGGAAGAAATCCTCGCCTACGCGCGCGAAAAGAAACTCGACTGGATCAATGACGACAGTAACGCCGACCTGCGCTTTACCCGAAACGACCTGCGCCATCGCATCCTGCCCGCCATTGAAGCCCGTTTTCCGGCAGCCCGCCTTACCCTGGCCCGTGCCGCAGAGCAT
Organism: Pseudomonadota bacterium; assembly: GCA_009778425.1. GTDB lineage: Bacteria > Pseudomonadota > Gammaproteobacteria > Burkholderiales > Rhodocyclaceae > WRNU01. The sequence goes on along the minus strand of WRJU01000181.1, from coordinate 4,601 downwards.
TTCCGCGAAGCTGCCGGACTGCTCGACGAACTCGCCCAGGCCGATGCCGCTGCGGCTTTACTGCCTCCGTCATCCGCCTACGGCGGATGCCACCTCCCTCAAGAGGGAGGCAGGGCATTCAGCCGGACGTTTCTGCTGGGTTTGAGCCCTGCGCGGCTGGCCAATCTGTTGCGCTGGGAACTTCGGCGGCTCGGCGCGATGCCGCCGAGCACAGCCCGGCTTGCCGAGGCCATGCGCCAATTGCGCGCGACCCCCGGACCCTTGTACCTGCCGCTGGGGGATGATTACGCTTGCCATAGTCGCCGGGGCCGCGTCTGGCTGACCCCGGCGCGTCTGGATTGAGCGCGTTTAAACGGCCTTAAACGATGCCCTGCGCCAGCATGGCGTCGGCGACCTTCAGGAAGCCGGCGATGTTGGAACCCACCACGAAATTGTCGGGGCAGCCGTATTCCTTGGCCGCGTTGGCGACGTTGTGATAGATGTTTTCCATGATGCCTTTCAGACGGGCGTCCACTTCCTCGAAGCTCCAGGACAGCCGCGCGGAGTTTTGGCTCATCTCCAGCGCGGATGTCGCCACGCCGCCCGCGTTGGCCGCTTTGCCGGGGCAGAAGAAAACCTTGTTCCCGATCAGATACTCGGTGGCGTCCAGCGTGGTGGGCATGTTGGCGCCTTCGCCTACCGCAATCACGCCGTTTCTTACCAGCACCTTGGCGTCGTCCAGGTTCAACTCGTTCTGGGTGGCGCAAGGCAGCGCGATGTCGGCTTTCACATGCCACACGCCTCTGCCTTTGTGGTATTCGGCGCTGGGGCGGTAGCTGAGATACTCACTGATACGGGCGCGCCTGACTTCCTTGATCTCTTTTACAACAGCAAGGTCGATGCCGTCCTTGTCGTAAATCCAGCCGTTGGAATCGCTTAAGGTAACGACCTTGCCGCCCAGTTCGGTTGCCTTTGCCGTCGCGTAAATGGCGACGTTGCCCGAGCCGGAAACCAGCACGGTTTTTCCCTTGATGGACTGACCGTGATCCTTGAGCATTTCTTCCACGAAGTAGAGCAGGCCATAGCCGGTGGCTTCGGTGCGCGCCAGAGAACCGCCGTAGGTCAGGCCCTTGCCAGTCAGTACGCCTTCGTAGACGTTTTTGATGCGCTTGTACTGTCCGTACATGAAACCGATCTCACGCCCTCCCACGCCAATATCACCGGCGGGCACATCGGTGTCCGCGCCGATGTGGCGGGCGAGTTCCGTCATGAAGCTCTGGCAGAAGGCCATGACTTCCCGGTCGGATTTTCCTTTGGGGTCAAAATCGCTGCCGCCTTTGCCGCCGCCGATGGGCAGGCCGGTCAGGCCGTTTTTGAACGTTTGCTCAAAGCCCAAAAACTTGATGATGCTCAGATTGACCGACGGGTGAAAGCGCAATCCGCCTTTGTAGGGACCGATGGCGCTATTGAATTGCACGCGATAAGCCCGATTGACATGCACTTTGCCGTTGTCGTCTACCCAGGGAACACGGAACAGCACTTGGCGCTCCGGCTCAACCAGGCGTTCGAGCAGACCGGCTTTGGCATACTTGTCATCGTTGTCGACAACCAGCTTGAGGGAGTTCAAAACCTCCGTAGCAGCCTGATGAAATTCCGGCTGGTTCGGGTTGTTGGCAATCAGATTGCCCAAGACTTCGTCTACATACGACATCTTCTTCTCCCTGTGAAAAACCCTCTACATATATCATGAAGTGATGTTCAGTGCAATAGATATAGACAAAAAATAACGATACAGGAGTCGGATGACGAAAGGAGGAGGGGTGTCCAGGAGCCTTGGGTGGATGGATGCCCCTACGCTGGGAGAAACCTTATGCGGCTTTGGGGAAAAACATGGAGGTGCAGGAACTCAGGTTCATCTCAACCGCTTCGCGGATACGCGGAAAGGTGCCGGGGTTCAGGCCGATGTTTTCCCAGATGCGCGGATCGATGTGCTGGAGCGCCCATTCGCTCGGCTCGTTGTAGCGGTCGGCTTTGCTGACCGCGATTGCGACATGGAGCAATTCAGCTTCGATGACATGTTTTCCAGCCAGCCGTGGTGTGATTTGCGCGCCAATGATTTCAGCGAAACTCGTGGGCAGTTTCCAGTTATCCATCAGCGCCGCGCCGACTTCTGCCGAATCGCAGCCGACGATACGGCGTTCGGCTTCAAAGAGCGGTCCGCCCCCGGTATCGGCGATAGCCTGGGCCTCGATGGTCAATTCGGGTACGGTCTGGTACATCACCAGATGCCCGGTATCGGCCAGAAGGCCGATGACGAATAAACGGCTGGCGGAAGGGTTGCAGGTCAGGTAGGCCAGTTCACGCGCGGTCAGCGCGGTCATCATGCACCCTATCCAGTATCGCCTCATGTCCATGTTCTGCGGGCGGATACCCTCGAACACGTTGCTGACCGTGATGGCCAGTACCAATTCGTGCGTCTGCCGCAGGCCGAGGACGGGAATGGCCTGCTCGATGCTCTCGATTTTGCGGCTTAGGCCGTAGAAGACACTATTGACGAGCTTCAGAACCCCTGCTGTGAGCGCAGTGTCTGTTTCGATCAGGTGTGCGATTTCCCTGATGGAAGCTTCCGGCGACTCGAGCTGTTCGCGAACGCGGTAATACACCGAGGGTAAGGCGGCAAGCGACTCGATGTAGGCGACTAGTTCTTGGGCGGAGTACATGGGGAAGCTCCACGGATACCGCCTGGATTATCGGTCATCGCCAGAGAGAAGGGAGGATGTCACACCGGGCAGCGTGACAAAATACCCGAACTTGCAGCGCGCTCAAACGCGGGCGTTCCAGCACGATTGCACGGTCAGCAGCAGTTCGGTGAATACTTTGGGCGTTCCGGCGACGACGTTGCCGCTCTTCAAGTAGTCCCCCTCGCCATCGAAATCCGCGACGAACCCGCCCGCTTCCTGGATGAGCAGCGTACCGGCGGCCATGTCCCAAGGCGAAAGGCCAATTTCCCAGAAACCGTCCAGCCGCCCGCAGGCGACGAAGGCGAGATCGAGCGTTGCCGCGCCGGCTCGCCGCAGGCCGACGCTCTTTTGCGAAAGCTCGCGGAACATGGCGAGGTAGGCGTCGATGTGCGCGAACTGACGGAACGGAAAGCCCGTGCCGAGCAGGGCGTCAGCCAGGCGTAGGCGGCGTGAGACGCGGATACGGCGGTCATTCATATATGCGCCGCGCCCGCGCGAAGCGGTGAAAAGTTCGTTGGAAACCGGATTGAAGATGACCGCGTGTTCGGGCACGCCCTTGCGGGTGAGCGCGATGGAGACTGCGTACTGTGGGAAGCCGTGGATGAAGTTGGTTGTGCCGTCCAGCGGGTCGATCACCCAGACATACTCGGTTTCATGGCCGTCCCCAGCTCCGGAGCGGCCCGACTCCTCTGCTAGAATGCCGTGCTCCGGGAAGGCTTCGCGCAGGATGTCGACGATGACGGCTTCGGCAGAGCGGTCGACTTCGGTGACGAAATCATTGTGCGCCTTGGTTTCTATATTGAGCAGTTCCAACTGATTGGCGGCCTGGTTGATGACGGACGCGGCACGGCGCGCGGCTTTGATGGCGATGTTGACGGCGGGGTCGAGATTGGGGCGCATGCGTAAGGAGCCGTTCTTGGCGTTGGGCAGAAAACGAATCATTTTAATATGAATGACCTCTCTACGCTCGACCGTGTTCGCGTGGTGCTCTCCCGCACCAGCCATCCCGGCAATATCGGCGCGGCGGCGCGGGCAATGAAAACGATGGGGCTGGCGCGTCTCTGGCTGGTTTCCCCGGCTTCCTTTCCCGACCCCGTGGCCGAGGCGCGCGCTTCCGGCGCGGGGGATGTGCTTGCCGGGGCGCGCGTGGTCGGTTCCCTGCAAGAGGCGCTTTCCGGAACCGTGCTCGCGGCGGCACTGACGGCGCGGCGGCGGGACTTGTCGCTTGAGCGCTTGGAGCCTCGCGCCGCCGCCGCCGAACTCGTGCAATGCAGCCGGAACACATGCGGCGAAGTGGCACTGGTGTTTGGCAACGAGGCGAGCGGCCTTTCCAACGAAGAGTTGGGGCTTTGCGCGCTCCCGGTGACGATTCCGGCCAATCCCGCCTATGCTTCGCTCAATCTTGGCGCGGCGGTGCAGTTGATGTGCTACGAACTGCGCCTGGCCGCAATGGGGCAGGGCGGCGAGCCCTTTCTTCCTATCGCGCCATTGCCGGAACCGGCTACGCATGATGAGACCGAGCACTTTTTCGCGCACCTCGAATCGAGCATCGTGACAAGCGGTTTCCTCGATCCCACCAAACCCCGCCGCCTTATGGCAAGGTTGCGGCGGCTCTTCGGGCGCGCGCGGCTCGAAAAGGAGGAAGTCGCCATCCTGCGGGGCATTCTTTCCAGTTTCGACGCGGGTATGAAGAACAAGCAATAGATTCAGTAGAATAGGCGCTCTTGGACGCCTTTAACCATCGGCAAGCGTCGCTTCGCCAACGGCACCAACGACCCGAACAACACCATCAAGCCGGCCAATACCGACCGGGGCTTTACGGGCCACGAGATGCTCGACGAGATCGGCCTCGTCCACATGAACGGCCGCGTCTATGACCCA
>WRJU01000180.1 GCA_009778425.1 Pseudomonadota bacterium | reverse complement strand
CTCGACCGCGGTTATCTCGATTTCGACATCGAATCCACCCAGGTTTCGATCACGCCGGATAAAAAGGACATCTACATTACGATCAGCCTGCGCGAAGGCGAACGTTATGCCGTCACCGACGTGCGTTACGCGGGTAACCTGGTCTTGCCTGAAGAAGAGTACCTGAAGCTGACGACCATCCATCCGGGCGAGATTTTTTCACGCGAACGCCTGACTGAAACCACCAAGGCCATCACAGACCGCCTGGGCAACGAGGGCTACGCGTTCGCCAACGTCAACGCCGCGCCCGAACTGAATGAACAAAAACATGAAGTCGCGTTCACCATCTACGTCGATCCCGGTCGCAAGGTGTATGTGCGTCGCGTCAATGTGCAGGGCAATAACAGAACCCGTGATGATGTCATCCGCCGGGAGGTACGGCAGATGGAAAGCGCTTGGTACGACGGCGCGGCGATTAAACGTTCGCGCGACCGCGTCGACAGGCTGGGTTTTTTCGACGAGGTGACGGTTGAAACGCCGCCTGTGGCGGAGGCGACTGATCAGGTTGATGTCAATTTTACGGTCAAGGAACGGCGCACCGGCAACCTGATGCTCGGGGTGGGGTATTCCTCTGCCGAAAAGGCCGTGCTCCAGGCGGCGATCTCGGATAGCAATATTTTTGGTTCCGGCAAGAACGCGGTGCTTTCCTTCGACACGTCCAAATCCTCCCGTACCTTGTCGCTGTCCCTGACCGACCCGTATTTCACCGTCGATGGCGTGAGCTTGGGGGGAGACGTTTATTACCGTACTTACGATCCGGCAAAAACCTATTCGGTATCACCCTACAAGACGCAGTCAGTGGGGGCAGGGCTACGTATGGGCTATCCGATTGCCGAGGACGACAGCATCAGTTTCGGCTTGGCGTTCGACCGTACCAGGATTACCACGTATCAGGACAGCCATGACCTGTATAAGGATTTCTACAGGGATTTCTGCAAGGATCCCGACTGTAGCAAGGGCGACGGTATTGGTACTGTTGATGTCAGCAGCCTGATCGTGAGCATGGGCTGGGGGCGCGATTCCCGCAATAGCTATCTTTACCCGACCAAGGGCACTTACCAGCGTATTTACGGTGAAGTCGCAGTCGCTCCGGCGGATCTGCGTTATGGCAAGGCCACTTACCAGTTCCAGCACTGGATCCCGGTTGGCAATGGCGGCCATGCCCTGATGTTCAATACCGAGTTTGGCTGGGCCAAGGCTTACAATCAAAAACCGATGCCGTTCTACAAGAATTTCTATGTAGGCGGCCTCGGTTCGGTGCGTGGTTATGAATCGTATTCGCTAGGCCCAAGGGATAAGGATGACAACGCATTGGGCGGTACGCGTAAATTCGTTGCCAATCTTGAATTTTTCTTCCCGATGCCCGGTTCGGGGAGCGATCGCTCGTTCCGTTTCTCGACCTTCGTCGACGCGGGCTATGTCTGGGGGAAAGACCCTGATACGGGGGAAGATCAGCGTATCAGAGCTCAAGATTTGCGTTACAGTGCGGGCTTGGCGTTGACGTGGAACGCGCCGATCGGCCCGCTCAAGTTCAGCCTGGGTTATCCGCTGAAAAAGAAAGAGGGCGACAAAACCCGGCCCTTCGATTTTCTGCTCGGCGCCACATTCTGATGCGTGTCGTGTCACAACTTATGGAGAAATATGTGAAAGCTCGTGCCTTTTCCGTGTTCGTCTTGGCCCTGATGGGGGCGTCCCAGTTGGCGTTTGCAGAGACGAAATTCGGTTATATCAATTCCGAACGCGTAATGCGTGAGTCCGCGCCGGCCGTGCGCGCGCAGAAACGCATCGAAAACGACTTTTCCAAGCGCGATCAGGAGTTGCAGCGCATGGCCAAGGATCTGGAGGCCCTCCAGAAAGACCTGGAGAACGCCAGTACGAAAATGAGCGATGCCGAACGCCAGAGGAAAAGCAGCTCTTTTAGTGAAACCGACCGGGTTTTCCAGCGTAAGCAGCGTGAGTTCCGCGAAGACCTCAACCTGCGCCGTAACGAGGAGCTGGCTTCGGTCGTTGAAAGAGTCAATCAGGTCATCAAGCAGATCGCCGAAAGCGAGAGTTATGACGTCATCCTCCAGGATGTCGTATATGCAAACCCGCGTATCGACATCACGGACAAGGTGATCAAGGCGCTGGCCGACGGCAAGTAAGGTTTCCGGTCATCAGCAATGCCACGAATCGATGTGTTGGTTGCCCAGCTTGGGGGCGAACTGCTTGGGAACGGCGGTGTGGAGGTGCACCGGGTTGCCCCGCTGGAACGAGCGGGCGAGGGCGATCTGGCGTTTCTTGCCAGCCCAAAATACCTGAGTCGGCTGAAAACCAGCCGTGCCGCAGCCTTCATCGTCAGACCCGCGCATAGGGATGCGGTCAGTGATGCTCGGCCGCGCATCGTGACCGACGACCCCTACCTTTATTTCGCGCGCGCTTCCCAATTCTTCAATCCCTTGCCGCCCATTGTCCCCGGCATACACTCGCTGGCGTCGGTGCGTTGCGCGATACCGGCAACGGTGGCGGTCGATGCCGGAGCCGTTGTGGAAGAGGGGGCGGAAATCGGCGAGGATGTGCTGATCGGGGCCAATTGCTACATCGGGCGCGGGGTACGCATCGGGCGTGGTACGCGGCTGGCGCCCAATGTTACGATCTATGCCGATTGTGTGCTCGGCGAGAACTGCATCATCCACGCGGGCGCAGTGATCGGTTCGGATGGTTTCGGCTTCGCGCGGGAGTCCTCCGGTAAATGGGTCAAGATTCCGCAGACAGGTCGGGTCGTAATCGGCAATGATGTGGAAATCGGCTCCAACACCTCAATCGACCGTGGCGCGCTGGAAGACACCGTGATTGGCGATGGCGTCAAACTCGACAATCAAATCCAGGTTGCCCACAACGTGCATATCGGTGAGCACAGCGCCGTGGCGGGCAGTTCCGGTATCGCCGGCAGCGCGAAGATAGGCGCGCGTTGTATGATCGGCGGCCAGGGCGGCATCTCCGGGCACATCACCATTGCGGACGATGTGGTCGTCTCCGGCTGTACCATGATCTCGAAACCCATCCGGACGCCGGGTGTCTACACGGGTTGCCTGCCGCAACAGACACACGCCGAATGGGTCAGGAATTTCGCCCATCTCCGTCACCTCGATGCGCTCGCAAATAAAATACGCCTTCTCGAACAACGTTTGGAACAACAGGAAAAGATCAAGGAAACACTCTGAAATCATGATCATGGACATCAACGAAATTCTCCGCTATCTGCCCCACCGCTACCCCTTCCTGCTGGTCGACCGGGTGCTGGAAATCCAGGAAAACCGCATCCTCGCGATCAAGAACGTCACCGTGAATGAGCCGTTTTTTCCCGGCCACTTCCCCCATCGCCCGGTCATGCCGGGAGTGCTCATCGTCGAGGCATTGGCCCAGGCGGCCGCGCTGCTGTCGTGCAAGGTCGAGAATGTCGTTCCGACCGAGGAGTCGGTGGTTCTCTTTGCCGGTATGGACAGAGTGCGCTTCAAGCGCCAGGTCGTGCCCGGCGATCAACTGCTGTTCGACGTTTCCATGCTGCAAAACAAGCGCGGTATCTACAAATACAGAGGGCTGGCCACCGTTGATGGCGAATTGGCCGTCGAGTCCGAGTTTCTGTGCGCTTTCAGGATCAAACCATGATCCATCCGGCAGCCATCGTCCATCCCGGCGCGAAAATAGGCAACGGGGTCGAGATCGGCCCGTACTCGGTCATCGGCGAGCACGTCGAAATCGGCGATGATACCTGGGTCGGGCCGCATGTCGTGCTTGAAGGGCATACCCGTATCGGGCGCGAAAACAGGATTTTCCAGTTCAGTTCGCTTGGCGGGGAACCGCAAGACAAAAAATATTCCGGCGAACCTACCCGGCTCGAAATCGGCGACCGCAACACCATCCGCGAGTATTGCAGTTTCAGCACCGGTACGGCTCAGGATAGCGGCGTGACCCGCATTGGCGATGACAACTGGATCATGGCTTATGTGCACATCGCGCACGATTGCCAGATCGGCAACAATACCGTTTTTGCCAATGGCGCTTCGCTTGCCGGGCACGCCCATATCGGCGATTGGGCCATCCTCGGCGGTTTCAGCGGTGTCCACCAGTTCGTTCGCGTCGGCGCGCACAGCTTTATCGGCGCATTCGCCTTGTTGCTCCAGGATTTGCCTCCTTACGTCACCGTAGGCGGCAGCCCCGCCGCGCCACATGGCATCAACAGCGAAGGCTTGCGCCGCCGGGGTTTTTCAAGCGAGGCGATCAACGCGATCAAACAGGCTTATCGCATGCTTTACCGTAAAGGTCTTTCTCTTGCGGAGGCGCGCGAACAAATCATTGCGCTTGCTGCAGAATATACTGAAGTAAAACCTCTAGCCGATTTCATTGGAATATCCGGGCGCGGATTGGTACGTTGATATGACACATACGATTGCCATGGTAGCCGGGGAAGCCTCCGGCGATTTATTGGCTGCCCACCTGATCCGCGCTATTCGCGCCCATTTGCCCAAGGCGCGTTTTTATGGCATTGGCGGCCCAAAAATGCAGGCCGAGGGGTTTGAAGCGCTCTGGCCTTCCGAATTGCTCTCGATCAACGGCTACACGGAAGCGCTCGGCCGTTACGGTTCGCTGGCCGGCATTCGCCGCAAACTGCTGAAAGACATCCGGCGCACGCAGCCTGACGCGTTCATCGGTGTCGACGCGCCCGATTTCAACCTTTGGCTCGAAGGCAAGGTCAAAGCGGACGGTATCCCGGCCATCCATTTCGTGAGCCCCTCAGTATGGGCTTGGCGCGGCAGGCGGATCAAGGGCATCGCACACTCGGTGACGCATATGTTGTGCCTGTTCCCGTTCGAGATGCCGATTTACGAACGCGCGGGCATTCCTGCTACCTACGTCGGGCATCCGCTCGCGGACGAGCTGCCGATGGAACCAAACCGGCAGGCCATACGCGAACGGCTGGATTTGCCGCTCGACGCACCCGTCGTGGCGCTGTTGCCCGGCAGCCGCCAGTCGGAAGTCATCAATCTGGCCGACTGCTTCATCGCTGCGGCAGAAGTCATTGCGCACCGGCGGCCGGAAACCATTTTCCTCGTGCCCCTGGCGACTCGTGAGACGCGCGAGATTTTTACCGAGGCCATGTATCGCCGGGGATCTGCCGAAGATATGTCAATGCGTCTGCTATTCGGCCATTCGGTCGACGCGATGACTGCTGCCGACGTGGTGCTCGTCGCCAGCGGCACGGCCTGCCTCGAAGCTGCGCTGCTCAAGCGTCCGATGGTGATCTCCTATCGCATGGGCAGATGGCAGTACCGGCTGATCAAGCGCATGGCTTACCTGCCTTGGGTCGGCCTGCCCAACATCCTGCTCAACGAACTCGTTGTCCCAGAATTGCTCCAGGATGACGCGGATCCCGATGCTATAGCCGATGCCGTTGAAAAATGGCTCGATGATCCTGACGGCTGCATGGCGCTCGCCGACCGCTTCACTGCCCTGCACCATGAACTGCGTCAAGGTACGGCGGAGCGGGCGGCCAAGGTCATCCTGCCTTATTTACGCGATTCCGCTTCCACGCGGGAACCAGAGGCATCCTGAAACGGACATGCCCAGGGTGAAAATCTGCGGCGTTGACGAAGCCGGGCGCGGCCCGTTATGCGGGTCGGTAGTGGCTGCCGCCGTCATTCTCGATCCTGCGCGACCCATCGAAGGCTTGGCAGATTCCAAGAAACTGACTGCCCGTTCAAGAGAGCGCCTGGCGGGCTTGATCCGGCAACGGGCGCTCGCCTGGAGCGTGGCCGAAGCGACGGTGGAAGAGATCGACCGGCTCAACATCCTGCATGCCAGCTTGCTGGCGATGCAGCGCGCGGTTGTCGCACTGGCGGTTACGCCCGACGAGGTGTGGGTCGACGGCAACCGTTGCCCGGAGTTTTCCCTGCCCGTGCGCGCCATCGTCGGTGGCGATGCGCTGGAACCGGCGATCTCCGCCGCTTCCATCCTCGCCAAGACCGCGCGCGACGCGCAAATGGTCGAACTGGATCGCCTCCATCCTCAATTTGGCCTTGCGCGCCACAAAGGCTATCCAACCGCCGCGCATCTCGAAGCCATCCGCCGGTACGGAGTTGCGGATTTTTATCGCAAGAGTTTCGCGCCCGTGCGTCGTATTCTCGCCAATCCGCCGTTATGGGAAACCGGGGAGACTGACTGAATCAAAAACCAGTGTGACAGCCCGTGGACAAAACATGACGGCAACGCGCTTCACCTTTACCCATCTCAGCTCACGCAACAATCCCCGGCTCAAGGTGCTTGCGGCGCTAGCATCGATGCCGCGCGAACGCCGGGAACGAGGCCAGACCCTTCTCGATGGCGCGCATTTGATTGATTGCGCCCTCGAAGCGGGCATTGCTTTGCTTGATGTCTGCGTGTCCGAGAGTGGCTGCGACAACCCCGAAATTCTGGCCTTGCTCAATCGCTTGCCTACTGGAGAGCTTCCAATCTGTGTACCCGATACGCTTTTTGCCCGCCTCAGCCCGGTCGATACGCCCACGGGCATCCTCGCGCGTATCGCGCCTCCATTGCCCGACGTACAAGAGCCGGTGGAGCGGGAAACGCTCATCGTGCTCGATGGCATCCAAGACCCCGGCAATCTCGGCTCGATCCTGCGTACCGCCGCTGCTGCGGGCATCCGCCTAGCGTGGCTGACCTCCGGCTGCGCGCAAGCCTGGTCGCCCAAGGCGCTACGCGCCGGAATGGGGGGGCATTTCCGTTTGCGCATCTTTGAACAGGTCGACGCCCTTGCGTGGCTCGCCGCGTATCAGGGCAAGGTCGTAGCGACGGGCATGGGAGAGGCGTCCCGGATGTTTTTCGACGCTGACCTGCGCGGCTCTGTGGCCTGGCTGTTTGGAGCCGAAGGGCAGGGCGTCTCGCCCGCGCTCTTGGAACGTGCCGATGAAATCCTGCGCATCCCGATGATGGTAGGCATCGAGTCCCTGAACGTCGGGGCTGCCGTCGCTGTATGCTTGTTCGAGCAAATGCGCCAACGTGGGGCGACGCCATGACCCAAGCCTTAAGCTCCATCCATTTCGGCCTGTCCGAAACCGCCCTTGGCCTGATGCTTGTCGCTGCCAGGGAATCAGATGCAGCTCAGTAGATTCGGCAACCCAGCATGAGGGATGACTCGGCTAAAATGCCCGGATGAACGCACCCGCATCCCCCTCCGGCTCCGCGCCGTATTCCCCCCGCTTCATCCATCTGCGTCTGCACACCGAGTACTCGATTACCGACGGAATCGTCCGGATCGATGCGGCGCTTGACGCTGCTGCGAAGGATGGCATGCCGGCCTTGGGCGTTTCCGACCTTGGAAACCTCTTCGGCATGGTCAAGTTCTACAAGGGTGCGCGGGACCGGGGCTTGAAGCCGATCATCGGGGCAGACGTCTGGATCGAGAATGAGAACGACCGTGACAAACCCTGGCGTGTGCTGCTGATTAGCAGAAACCGCGAAGGGTTCGGGCAACTGTGCGGGCTGTTGACCCGTGCCTGGATGGAGAACAGGGCGCGGGGCAGGGCGTTGATACGGCGCGAATGGTTCCAGGATGGCGCGGTCAGCGGGTTGTTGTGCCTCTCCGGGGCGCTGGCGGGCGACGTGGGACAGGCGCTTGCCAACGGCAACGAGGCGCTGGCGGAACGGTTGGCTCGTGAATGGGCGCAGCTTTTCCCCGACGCCTGGTACATCGAACTACAGCGGGCAGGGCAACCGGGCACGGAGGCTTATGTGCGCCATGCGGTGGCATTGGCCGGACGGCTCGGGTTGCCGGTGGTCGCTACGCATCCGGTGCAATTCCTGCGCCGAGAGGATTTTGAGGCGCACGAGGCGCGGGTGTGCATCGCCGAAGGGAATGTGCTCGCGGACAAGCGCCGCCCGCGCGAATTCACCGACGATCAGTATTTCAAGAGTCAGTCGGAGATGTGCGCGCTCTTCGCCGACATTCCAGAGGCGCTGGAAAACGCGGTGGAGATCGCCCGCCGCTGTTCGCTCACGGTACAACTGAACAAGAGCTTCTTGCCGCTCTTTCCGACACCGGAAGGCATGAGCCTGGACGATCTTCTTGCGCTGGAAGCACGGCGAGGGCTGGAAGCGCGCCTCGCGCAGCTTTATCCGAACGAGGACGAACGCGCGCGCCAGCGTCCCCGTTACGAAGAGCGCCTTCAGTTCGAGATCGACACCATCATTCAGATGGGTTTTCCCGGCTACTTCCTGATCGTGGCCGACTTCATTCTGTGGGCCAAAAACAATGGCGTACCAGTCGGGCCGGGGCGCGGTTCGGGGGCGGGGTCGCTCGTTGCCTACAGCCTTCGCATCACCGATCTCGACCCGCTCGCCTACGCACTGCTTTTTGAGCGTTTCCTGAACCCGGAACGGGTGTCGATGCCCGACTTCGACATCGACTTTTGCCAGGACAACCGTCATCGGGTCATCGAATACGTGCGGGCGCGCTACGGCAAGGAAGCGGTGAGCCAAATCGCCACTTTCGGCACGATGGCTTCCAGAGCCGTGGTGCGCGACGTGGGGCGCGTGCTCGATTTGCCTTACGGTTTGTGCGATCGCCTCTCCAAGCTGATTCCGCTCGAAGGCCCCAAGCCGGTTCCGCTCGCCCGCGCACTGGAGATGGAACCGCAACTCACTGAAATGATGCGGGACGGCAACGATGGCGAAGCCATCCAGAAACTATGGAG
>WRJU01000179.1 GCA_009778425.1 Pseudomonadota bacterium | reverse complement strand
GGGGGGGGGGGGAGGACGTTTTTGGCAGGTCGAGACTTGCCCTCTCTCTACCCTCCCCCTCTCCCGCCCCTTCGGGGCACCCTCTCCCGCAAGGGGAGAGGGATAAGGGGGTATCGCACTCACATGGGTCTGTACAGGACTAAATCAAAACCGCTCTAATGTCGTCGCGCCAAATCTACCCGCGTATTCGGCCTTGCGAGGCACAAGCTCATTTCAGCGATAAGACCCAAGCGACCAACTTTGTTGCATCCGCTTTCGTAACACCCAAGGTTTTATTTGCCGGCATTGCAACCTCTCCCCATACCCCACTTCCGCCATCCAGGACTTTGCTCGGCAGTTTAGCCAAAGCGTCTTTCTGACCTTGATACTTTTTTGCCACCATACGGAACGGGGGGCCAACCTTTTCTGCATCGATTTGATGGCAGGCCATGCAGCCTTTTGCGTTTGCAAGAGCCTGATCAGCGTGTGCCACTGAGAAAACCGAGCAAAAAAAGAACATGAAGAACACTATGCGCAATTTTGTCGTAGAAAACATCGCTCCTCCCTATGGACGGTATACGAAATGCCACTCTGAATACCTGTTCTTTCCTTCGAACATGGCATCCCGCAGAAAAAAGTTGGATCGTTTCATCGGTGGGCGGTCTGAAAGGCTGTGCACCCCCATGATCCCTCCCTCGGGAGCCATCAGCAGCCCCCATTCCGATTGTCCCGTGACCGGATCCGCATAAATCCGCCGCAAATGACGCTTGACGCCAAGATAGCGGTTGTCCCTCGCCAATTCATCGAGGCTCATCGGGTAGTGTTTCAGCATGCCTGGCGACTGTTCATGATAACTACGAATCGCCAGCCGGAATTGATTGCCTACAAACAACAACTCAGCCTCACGCTCCCGCTGCAACTCAACGGACCAGAGCGCGCCGGTCGCAGCCAGGGCCACGCCGGCGACCGCAACGGCAAATAGTATGGCGAGATAGGTGAATCCTGCCTGACGGTCACTGCCGGGCATCACCACTCCTTATAGAAGGTGCCGTCCCGCGCCTTTTCTGATGAGCCGCTACGCACATCGGCAATACCGCCTTTATCCGGATCGGGCGGCGGAACCAGAACCCAGGTCACCGGGCTGTCTGTCACGGGGTCCAGTGGAATTCGGCGCAAATAGCGTTTGGTCACGAGGTCTTCCAGTTTGGGCGGATATAGACCCGTATCACCGTAATGCTTGTCGAGCGCATCTCGCAGGCTTGCGAGATTCTCGCGCAGCACGGCTTCTTTTGCCCGATCGACGCTGCCGGTATAACGCGGTGCGGCAATCGACAAAAGGACAGCGACGATGGCCAATACCACCAGCAGTTCGACAAGCGTAAAACCACGGGCAACGTGCCGCCGTATCATCTCACCACTCCCGATACGGGATGCCGTTCATTCCGCTTCCCGGCGCCAGCGAGTACACATCGAAAACATCCTCGCCTTCACGAGGCTCATTGCGAGGAGAAACATAACTCCGCTTTCCCCATGTTTTCGCGTCGGGGATGCCTGCGTCCCTGATCATGGGGTCGCGGGGTATCCGGCGTAGAAACACCAAGCGGCCACCTTTCGGATTTTTCGCATCCGGAACACCGTCGACAAGGTCCTCAAGGCGTTTCGGATACCCGGATTCATCCTGATTTTTTAGAATGCGCCCATCATCGGCGGCCTGGCGGTAAGCATCGAGAGCACTTCTCAGCACGCGTAGCGCACTCCGCAGCTCCTGCTCACGCCCCCGTTGAAACGACAATTCCGCCAAGGGGAAAATTGCGCTCGCCAGGATTCCAACAATCGCCACCGTCACCAACAGTTCGACGATAGTGAAGCCGCGTGCGGTCGAACTCTGCCTCATGGCGATACGGCAATAGAAAATGCTGGCGGCAACAGCGCCGCAGGCGCCTTGCCGCCATCGGAGACCGGCTCGACGGTCAGCAGCCTGACATCCGTCTTCGCAGCCGGGCCGAGTGCCCGCAGCGTCACTTCCGCCGCTACACCTTCACCCTGCGCGCCCATCACGGCAGTACTTGATGCGCTGATAAAGAATTTTCCGGCAGCGGCATCAACATTGCTGGAAAAACTGCTTGAACCGCCGTCCTGTTTGAAAAAACCTCCTTCCGAAATGGCTACCACCTGCAGGACCGACGGGTCGAAGGACGCCTGGAGGGGCAGGAGACGCAGGGCCCCGTCCGATTTCACCTTCAGCAGCAACTTGAATGGCTCCCCTTGCTTGACCTCGGTCGGCCCCGCCCAGGTCGCTGTGACATTCTCGGCGGCTGGGCGCTCGCCCTGAACGTTGGACAGGTTCGATGTTCCTGCGTCGGCAGCACCGCCATTCGTGCCAGCGCCCGACGCCGTTGGGCTTGTCTCCTGAAGGCTCAGCGGCCGCGTACGGAGGGTGTTTTCACTCCCCGACCAGAATTCGCTCTGATCCGCACCCGGAAGCTGAAGGTTGCGAACCATCCGAGGCGTAATCGACATCACGATCTCCGTCTTCTTCTTTGAATCGCTGCGGCTGCCAAACAAACGCCCGATCAGCGGCAGCCCCGACAGCCCCGGCAGACCAGTACCCGATGCACGCTCCTCGTCGCTCAGCAGTCCGGCGAGTATCTGAGTTTCGCCGTCCCGCAAGCGGAGTATGGTGCTCGCGTTGCGCGTACCGATCTGGTAGGCCACCGTGCCGCTGCCTGCCTTTACCTGCGGGCCGAGCGAACTCACCTCCAGTTCGACCTTGATCGCCACGTCGCCTTGCAGATAAATGTTGGGCTCCAACTCGACCTTCAGGCCGACGTCGATGTACTGAATGCTGTCCGCCACGAACCCGGTCGACGTCGAGGTCGTCGTTACGATCGGTATCCTGTCGCCGACCATGACCTTTGCCTTCTCCCGATTGCGTACGCGAATGCGAGGATTGGCCAGAAGGTTGGTGTCGGCAAGCTCCTGTTTCGCGTCGATTCCTGCCTGACCAACGGTCGCCCCAATACGGGAACTATTCAGGTTCCGCAGGTCGTTCAGCGTCAGCGTACCGCTGCCGGCCGCCAGCGGTGTCAGAGATAATTGCGTCGGCCATTGCACCCCCAGGTCGACCAGGCGCGAACGCAGCACCTCCATGATCTCGATTTCGAGCATCACCTCCGGCTCAGCCATGTCCTGGGTGGCGACCAGTTTCTCCGCCAGTTGGAGGGCCTCCGGCGTGTCGCGCATCATGATCAGGTTGAGTTTTTCGTCGACCACCAGATCCTTGGCCTTCAGCAAGGTCTTCAGGGTGTTCTGAACTTGCTTGACATCGGCATTTTGCAGATAGAACGTCTTGACAATGAGTTCCTGATATTCTTTCAGTTTCTCCGGCGTATTCGGATAGATCAGCACTGTATTGGCGTTGAGGATTTTTTTCTGCAACTGGCACGTCTGCAGGATCAGGTCGATGGCATTCTCGACCGAGGTCCCCTTGACATAAATACTGGTATTCAAGTCGGGGCGCACATCCTTGTCCAGAATGAAATTTATTCCACTGCTGCGCGACAGGGCCTCGAACACCATGCGCACGTTTGCATCGCGGAAATCTATGTTGATGGGCTTTCCCTGATCGCTGCGCAGCGTCTGCTCGGACATCTGTCGTTTCGCCTGCAATTCCGCAATTTCCTGGCGCAGCGCCGATGCGGGTGGAAAATCGGCGTTTTCCAGCAATACCGGGCGCAACAAGCGTTGCGCCTGATCGACATCACCGCCTTTCAGCGCCGCCCGTGCCTGACTGACTGTTTCATCGTGGCGTCTGTCACGCGCCAGCGCATCCAGGCTGGCGCGGGCGCGCACGTTATGCGGTTCCAGCAAGAGGACCTTGTTGAAGTTTTCCTCGGCTGTTGCGAACTTGCCCGCCTTCCGTTCAGCATCGCCCCGCGCTAACAGTTGCTCGATGTAGGCTGCCTTGTGGATAGTGAAATCCTTGCGAAACACTGCGTTCCTGGGCGACTCCTGTACGGCTTTTTCCAGTGCAGCGAGACCGGCTTCCATCTGCCCCTTTTCGAGCAGCCCCAAACCCTCGCGATGCGTCATATCGCTGGCACAGCCCGCCAGCACCAGGAGCAATGCGGCGGCCCGGAACAGCTTCGGCAATCGGGGAGTCATCGGAAAAGATTCGATTGATTTCGTCATGACATTCATTCGCCCGTGGCGATTGGAAGGTTTTGGTCGATGGACAAGGGGAGGTAATGGATCACCAAAGCCGCTTGTTCCACCCGTTCAAGCCGGTAGGCCCCGGCAAATTCCTCTCCCGGCGACACGGCATGAAACTCGTTGCCGTGTACCAGATAGACAACGGTTTTCCCACCGTCGGCCTCCTCGGTCTTGCCCATGTACTGGAACGGTAGCGGCGGTGCAGCCGGTTCCTCCGGCGGCTCGGGTGGCGGTGGCGGCGGCGGGACGTACCAACTTTTCGCCCGGAAGGCATCGATGTCGGTCCCTGCCAATTCGCGCCGCGTCAGTCGCCCCAGATCGAGCGGCTCATCCTCGCCAGCGGCGTCTGGAACCTCTACGGGAGCCGCCGGCACATTCCGGGCAACGGCCTCGACGGTTTCCGCGGGTTCGGCCCCGGCATGTTCCACCCAATAACTGGCAGCAATGCTCGCCAGCAGCGCGAAAAGGAGCAATGCCTGTCGCCACCGTGGAGAAATCTGCATACTGGATCGGATCATGGTTCCTCCGTTCTTCGTACGTAGAGTGCGAGGCGAACCTGTGCATCGACGCCAATATCGTCGGCGGCCTGCCGGGCAAACGACGCCCCCTGCAGGGACAGCGCCGGCGTTTCCTTCAGGGATTGCGCGATGAATTGCCGCAAACCGGGATAGGCCCCTTTCAACGGCAGCGTAATCTCGTAGCGAGCGAGCCGCCCCGCCGATTCCTTTGCAACCCGGTAGTCGCCCTGCGGCAAGGCGAGGTTCTCGCGGGCCGCTGCAGCGAACAGCCGCTCCAGCACCGTCGGCACAATATTGTCGTCAGGGAAAAAAGCATAAAAGGAATCGAGCTGTTCGGCCGGAGTTTGTATGGCAGGAGCCTCGGACAACGCAGCTTGCGCCTTGTGCAGTTTCTCGATGCCTGAACGCTGTGCAGCGGTCCGTTTCTCCTGCGGAGCAATCTCTGCAACATACGCTACCCCGCAGAGCACGGCCAACAGACAGCCCGCCATCATCGAGCGGCTGAATTTGCGCTGCCAACTGCGAAAGAACCACAGTATCCGGCGCATCATGGCGTTGCCTCCCCTTCCTGGCCTGCACCTGCCGTTATCTCTTCGTGGGGAGCGTCGGCAACAACCTGGCCTGCATTCGCTGCCGCTTCCTTACTGGTATCGTCGGCAACAACCTGGCCCACTTCTATCGTTGCTGCCTCGCGGGGATCGCTGGCAACGGCTTGGCCCACCTCCGCCGTTTCTTCCTCGCGAGTATCGCTGGCAACGACTTGGCCTGCGCCTGTCGTTATCTCCTCGCGGGGAGCGTCGGCAACAAGCTGGCCTGCATCCGCTGCGGCTTCCTTACTGGTATCGTCGGCAACGACTTGGCCCACATCCACCGTTTCTTTCTCGCGGGTATCGCTGCCAACGGCCTGGCCTGTACCTGCCGTTATCTCCTCGCGGGGAGCGTCGGAAACGGCTATGGTCGATGCAGGTTTCACCGACGGCGAGAGCCAGCGGGCAATGATCGAAAAGCGCACCGGGCGCAACGGGTCCTGCTGGTTAACCTGATGGTTCGCCAGCCAGGCATCCCTGAGCACTGGCGATTGCCGCACCTGGCGAACGTAGGCAAGCATCGCCTCGACATCCTTAGCCTCAGCGAGCAGGCGCACCTCGCGGCGTTCGGGTTCCGGTTCGACGCCGAGCAGCGTCACGTTGTCGTCGTATGCGGTCTCGACAGCGGCAAACAGGGCCAACCAGGGCGTATCAAGTTGCTCGATGACGCGTCGTGCGAAACGCATTTCAGTACGCAAGCGAACCTTTTCCTCGGCGCCGGAAACACGACTCGTTCCGCTCACTGGACGTTGCAAGCGAGCGCGCGCGACTTCGCCAGCGTCGAACTCACGTACCAACATAACATAATGCCAGACGAGGAAGAGGCCAACTCCGGCCGCAACTACCAGCAACGCCCATCCGGCGCGGTCGTACGGGTGTCTGCGGTGCGCGGAGAAATTGACCGAGACTGGCCTCATTTTCCGCCCCCCACAAAAGCCATCGTCATCGCCATCGACGCATGGTGCTTCTGCGGCGCAAGTACGCGTATCGACGTGCCGTCCAGTTCAGCGCAACCGGACGCAAGGCCCGGACAATGCAACCAGCCCCCAGGCATGCTCTCGAAGCCCTGCAGCAACGCCTCCCTGTCGAGCAGCCGCCGCAGTGACGCTGCCTCGTACCCGCTGCCAGTCGACCGCACGCTGTTCCACGCACCGCCTCGGAAAGAAGCCACGACCGCCGGCCCCTGCGGCTCAGCGACCACCCACAGCGCATCGCCCGCCGGTAGCTCGCCGCACCAGCGATTCCAGCAAGTCACAAAATACGGTTCTATATGCGAACAATCGACGTGCGCGGCCTCGACCGTTTCACGCAGTTCGGCCAACAGGGCGCTTTCCACCGCACAAACGAGACGCGCCTCGCCCCAGCCCCCGTTATCGAGCGATACCGTCCAGCCAGCCATGTCGCCATAGCAGCCTTCCAGCACCAACCCCGCCACGGTCTGAAGCTCGCCCTCGTCGGCAATCGCCTCCGACCACGGCACACAGGCGAAGCGAACGAAGCTGTTGGAGAGAACAACATGAAGACGCATCGCCGACGATGCCGAACGACGAGCAAGCCAGGCCGCCAACTTCTTGAGAGCGCCACTCCACGCAGGTGCGCCATCGGTGCGCGACACGGCGGATGCCGCACCCGCCCCCCTTGCAGCAACGGACAAAGCCCTGCTGCGGCTCGGCCGATAAACGGCGACCTCGTCCGGACACAGTACGGCAAAGGTGTGTTCAGTCCGAAAAAGTGACACGGTCGATCTCTTCCAGGGTCGTCATGCCGGCCAATGCCAGCGCCAGTGCCGATTCGCGCAGAAAACGGGTGCCGTTCGCATGTGCCGCCTCCTTGATGTTGCGGATCGGTGCCCGTGCAACGATCATTTCGCGGAGTTCGTCGGTCAGGCGCAGGACTTCACCAATCGCATGGCGCCCCTTGTATCCCGACCCCCGGCAGTGGCCGCAGCCGCGCCCGCGTCGTAGCCGCGCATTGGCGGCCTGCTCGTACGTGGCGCCGGCCGCCTCCAGTTCGCCGGCCGCAGGGGCGTAGGGTTCGGCACATTGCGGACAAAGCACGCGCACCAGGCGTTGTGCAAGAATCCCGTTCAAGGCGGAAACAAAGCTGTAGGTATCGACGCCCATGTGCAGGAAGCGGCCAAGCACGTCGAATACGTTGTTCGCATGCACGCTGGTAAACACCAGATGCCCGGTCAACGCCGACTGGATGGCGATCTGCGCCGTTTCCGGATCGCGGATTTCACCCACCAGAATCTTGTCCGGGTCGTGCCGCAGGATCGAACGCAGACCCCGTGCAAAGGTCAGCCCCTTCTTCTCATTGACCGGAATCTGCAGCACGTCCGGCAACTGGTACTCAACCGGGTCCTCGATGGTAATAATCTTGTCGCGCCCATCGTTGATCTCCGAGAGCGCGGCATAGAGCGTCGTCGTCTTGCCGGAGCCGGTCGGCCCCGTCACCAGCAGCATGCCGTACGGCTCACTGGCAAGTTTGCGGATACGCAGCAGCAATTCCGCGTCGAAACCGAGAAAATCGAGGCGCAGCCCCTGGATTTGATCGGACAGCGAGCGTTTGTCGAGGATGCGGATGACCACGTCCTCGCCGAACAGGCTGGGCATCACCGAGACGCGGAAATCGATTTCACTGCCCTTGATCGAAAGCTTGAAGCGGCCGTCCTGCGGAATTCGGCGCTCGGCAATGTCGAGTTCGGCCATGACCTTGATCCGGGACACCACCTGGTCTGCCATCTCCAGCCCCGGAACCTGCGCCACCTGCGTCAGTACGCCATCGATGCGGTATTTGACCTTGAGTCCTTTGGGCGCGGTTTCGAGGTGAATATCGCTGGCCGAACTGCCCATGGCATCGAAGATCGTCGAATTGACGAGGCGCACCACCGGGCTCGCATCCTGCGAGATCGACGCGAGCGAGATGTCTTCTGCAGCAACGAGCGCGGGCTGCTGCGCGCCCATCGCGCCGAGTGCGCCATCCATTGCGCGCAGTTTCTCCTCGTGCACGGCGAAGAACGCGACGAGGTCGGACGGATGCACAAGCCGCCATTGCGGCGCGCGCCCCAGCCGGGTTTCGAGCCAGCTCTGCTGCGCCAGATCGAAGGGATCGGTGAGCACACAGAGCGGCGCATCGGTCGTGCCGTGCGCCACCAGGCATTTTCGGCGTACCGCTTCGTGGTAGGGCAAGCGGTCGAAATCGGGAACGATGTCGTACAGCGCTTCCATGTCGAGCACTTCGATGCCCAGCGTCACACCGAGCCGGACGAGCGCGACGGCGGGCGAGAGTTGCAGGCGCTCTTCGAGCACTTCCATCAGCTTTTCGCCCGCAGCCAGACGGCGGATCTCGTTCAGATCGGCCGCACCGATCGTGCCCATGGCGGTCGCCGGATTCGCCACCCCGTTCATTGGGGAATTTCCTGGAAACGGGAATGG
>WRJU01000178.1 GCA_009778425.1 Pseudomonadota bacterium | reverse complement strand
CGGCTCAATGGAATATGCGGGCTCGACTGTTTCGATACGCTGATCGAAAACCATTGCCAGTTGCCGGTTATCTTCATTACCGGGCATGGGGACATTCAAATGGCGGTCGAAGCCCTCAAAAAAGGCGCGTTTGACTTCGTGGAAAAGCCGTTCAATCACAACGATCTCGTCGACCGTGTGCTGGCCGCTTTTGAACTCAGCGATCAACGGCGGCGCATCGGGGCCGACCGCGAGGCCATCGAGGAGCGGCTTGCTTCCCTTACTCCGCGCGAAAGCGAAGTCATGGACCTCATCCTGAAAGGCCATTACAACAAAGTCATCGCCAACGAGTTGGTGATTTCGATGCGTACCGTCGAAGCGCACCGCTCCCACATTTTCAACAAAATGAAAGTGCACTCGGCGGTGGAATTGGCGCAATTACTGGCGATATTGAAGGAACCGTCCCCTACGCCGTAAGCGAGGAAAAGAAGAATCATATATTCCCCTCGCCCGACAAACGGGAGAGGGGACAATTCAGCAAATTGCACTATTGCCGGATTTCACTATCGAGTTCATTCCAGCCGCTATTATTGGGTTCATCCCCTTTCGGCGGAGTTGCCCGAAATGGGTTGATGTCCAGCCCGCCGCGGCGCGTGTAACGCGCCCAAACCGCCAGGGCGCTCGGCCTGCAACGCTCCAGAATGTCGCAGAACACTCGCTCGACGCATTGCTCGTGGAATTCGCTGTGCTGGCGAAAGGATACGATATAGCGCAGCAGTCCGGCGCGGTCGATTGCCGGCCCGGTGTAGCGCACTGCCAGCAGGCCCCAATCGGGTTGCCCCGTGACCGGGCAACTGGACCTCAGAAGATGCGAATAAAGCGTCTCCGTCACCGGATTGCCACCCGCGCGCAAGGCATCCGGGCAAAGCTGATAAGTGTCGATCCCAATATCCAGATCGTCGAGGCAAAGGCCTTCTGGATCGGAAAAACGGCGTTCCGGTCGTGCGCTCAGGGGCAGAATGTCCACCGCTACCGCTACCCCGGCGGCAGCCGATAAATCTTTTTCGATGATTGCGCGCGCAGCCTCAAAACCGGGCATGCGCTCCTGGTTGAAGCTATTGAGGTAGAGCTTGAGCGATTTGGATTCGATCAGGTTTGGGCTGGAAGCTGGCACATGGAAACGCGCGAGCGCCACGAGCGGCTTGCCGCGCGGGTTGAGCCAGGACAGTTCGTAGGCATTCCAGAGGTCTTCGCCGATAAAAGGCAGGGCATCGCCGCGAAGGCCGATTTCGCCGCGTTTGTCTTGGCGGGCGATGGGAAACAGCAATTCGGGCGCATAGGTATCCCGATAGCGGGTCTGTTGACCTAGCGGGGAGTGCGCTGTGTCAGAAGGAATTGGTGTGTTCATCGGTTTACTGGCAAGCATTCGCTATCGCCACGAAATCGGCTACCGACAACCGCTCACCGCGCAAATTTGGGTCAAAACCGAGCGCTTCGAGAGCGGAGCCATCGAAAAAATCCCGCAGAGCATTTTTCAGGGTCTTGCGGCGTTGCGAGAAGGCGGCGGCAACGATGCGGGCAAACCGCGTTTCGTCGTGCGCTTTGTACGTCCCTGCGGGCAACGGAACCATGCGCACGATGCTTGATGTCACCTTGGGCGCGGGGCGAAACGCGCCGGGGGGCACGTCGAACAACCGTGCCATCTGGAAACGGTATTGCAGCATGACCGACAAGCGCCCGTATTCCGCCGTGCCCGGAGCGGCCACCATGCGCATCACGACTTCTTTTTGCAGCATGAAATGGCCGTCGCGAAGCCAGGGCGCAAAATTGGCAAGGTGAAAAAGCAGGGGGGTCGAGATGTTGTAGGGCAAATTGCCCACCACGCGCAGCGAGGGAGATTTTTCCGCACATAACGCGCCAAAATCGAATTCCAGCGCGTCGCCCTCGTGGATCGTCAAGCATTCAGGGGCGTAATGTTCCCGCAAGCGGGCAATGAGGTCACGGTCGATTTCGATCACATGCAAATGCCCGATGCGCTCAATCAGGGGCCGGGTCAACGCGCCGAGGCCGGGGCCGATTTCGACCATGTTCTCACCCTGGCGGGGGGCAATGGCTTCGATAATGCGGCCAACGATGCCGGGAGCGGTGAGGAAATTCTGCCCGAAGCGGCGGCGGGCGACATGCGTGCCCGTGCGCGCGGAGGCGTTCATGCCCGCCGCCGCTTGGCCTTCACCATGTCGATGGCCAGTTCAACCGCCGCGAACAAGCTGCCGGGATCGGCTTTCCCGGAACCAGCCAGGTCGAACGCAGTGCCGTGGTCGACCGAGGTGCGGATGATGGGCAGCCCCAGCGTAACGTTGACCCCGCTGCCGAAGCTGGCATGTTTGAGTACCGGCAAACCCTGATCGTGGTACATCGCCAGCACCGCGTCGGCTTCCCGCAGGCTGTGCGGCGTAAACAGGGTATCGGCAGGCAAGGGCCCGACAAGGTTCATGCCCTTTGCGCGCAGGCGCTCAAGCACCGGGATGATGATGTCGATCTCTTCACGCCCGATGTGCCCGCCCTCCCCCGCATGCGGGTTGAACCCGGCCACCAGGATACGCGGATTGGGCAAACCGAAACTAGCAACGAGATCGTGATGGAGGATTTCGAGCGTATGTGTCAGCCGATCTTGAGTCAGTGCCTTCGGGACATCGGCCAAGGGCAAATGCGTGGTCGTCAGCGCCACGCGCATGCCGCCGCCGACCAGCATCATCACGACCTGCCGCGTCTGCGTTTTGGCGGCAAGGTATTCAGTATGGCCGGAAAAAGGCACTCCGGCATCGCAAATCACACCCTTGTGCACCGGCGCCGTCACCATGCCGTCGAAGTCGCCCCGCGCGCAACCTTCCAGCGCGCGATCCAGGGTGGCCAGCACGTAAGCGGCATTTTTCGGGCTGGGCTTGCCGGAAAGCGCCGGACAGGCAAGCGGACAATGAAACACATCGAACACTCCGGCTTCGGGCTTCATGCCCGGTTGCCAAGGGCGCACCACCAGGGCGCGTCCCGCGCGCTCCAGCCGCTCCTCGATCAGTTCGGCATCGCCAACCACCACCAGGTGCGCCGACCATTTGCGTTCGGGCAGCCGTGCGCACAGTTCAGGCCCGATCCCGGAAGGTTCTCCGCTCGTGACCGCCAGCACGGGCATGGAGGACGGATCAATAGCGTTATTCATTGTCTTCCAGTTTGTACTCGACGTAGGCTTCGTCGCGTAACTGGCGCAACCAGTCTTCATAGGCTTCTTCAGCCTTGCGTTGCCGAAGGATGTTGCGCGCGATGTTGCGTTGAATCTCCTCACCCATGTCCTGCTTCCTGCGTCCAAGCACCTGGATGAGATGCCAGCCGAAAGGCGAGCGTACCGGCTCACTGACCTGGTTCGGCGCGAGCGCGTTCATGGCTTTTTCAAATTCAGGCACGGTATCGCCCGGATTCAGCCAGCCGAGGTCACCGCCACGCGCGGCGGAAAGGTCAGCCGAACTGGCCTTGGCCAACTCGGCAAAATCGGCGCCATTGACAATGCGCTCGCGCAGGGTGTTGAGCCTCGACTGGACTTCGGCATCGGAAAGGAGCTCGGAAGTCTTGAACAGGATGTGCCGGGCATGAGTCTGTTCGATCGTCTGCGCGGCAGGATTGTTTTGTTCCCGCTTGTCCAGAAGCTTGATGACATGCAGCCCTGTGGCGCTTTGCAGTGGCGGCGAGAGTTCTCCGGGCCTGAGCTTGTCAATGACTTCAGCATAGAAACCGGGTAGGCGCTCGCGGCCAAGCCAGCCGAGTTCCCCTCCCTGAACATTGTCGGGCGCATCCGAGCTGTCCGCCGCGACCTTGGCAAAATTTTCACCGGCGCCCAGGCGCGACAGCACCTTTTCCGCGCGCGCCTTGAAGGCTTGCATTTTTGCCTCATCCGGGTTTTCCGGGAAACGCAACAGAATGTGCGCTACGCGATATTCCGTGCCCGAAAGGGCTTCGGGGTGGTTCCTGATGAAATTGGCGACTTCGGCATCGCTGATGGCCACCTTGTTGTCGACATCGATTTCCCGCAAGCGGTTGATCGTCAGTTCGGCACGTATTTCTTCGCGGTATCTGTCCCATGAAAGCCCGTCGCCCGTAATGGCGGCGCGCATCTGGTCGAGAGTAAGGCGGTTGTTCTCGGCGATGAGCTTGATCGCGCGTTCGAGCATGGCATCGTCGATCTTGATCGAGGCATTGCGCGCCTGTTGCAGTTGCACGCGCTCCATGACGAGTTGTTCGAGGATTTGCCGCTCAAGCACCTCCGTAGGCGGCATTTGCCCCTCCATCCCTTGTTTCTTCAGGTTCTGGCGGACGCGAATCACGCGGTCGCGCAGTTGCGACGAAGTGATGGCCTCGGAGTTGACGACGGCAACGATGCGGTCGACTTCGGCGCTGGCAGCCTGCGCCAGTGGTGAACAAGCCAAAACGACGACGCTGAAAAATGCTTTGAGGAGGAATCGGTTCATATCCATCTGGAAAAAGTTTTGAATTTTGAAATACCGTGCCTCACCTGCTCATCCGAGCCCTTGAGATTCAAAAACCGCCGCTCGGTTCGTTGATCCTGCCATAACCGGGTACGCTGCGCTGGATGAGGCTGACCACGTTTCCACCGGGGCCGATGCTGGTGAAGTCGTTGAATTCGAGTTGCAGGAAATAGGCGTTGTTGGACTCGTTCGTGCGGGTCGTGTAGCGGTGGCCCCCGATACGCAAAACCCAGCAGCCCCCATTGTATTCGAGTCCGGCGATCGTTTCCGTCATCTTGCTGTCCTTCAGCGAGTAAACCAGGCGGGTAACACCGTACCACCTGCCCCACAAGGGCCACTGCCCGGAAACGTCCAAGTCTCGGAGAATGTCACGCGCATAACGGTAACTAAAATTGAAGGCACGGGTATGGCCGGGGTTGTAGCGCAGATTCGCGGTATAACGTTCGGTTTGGCTATCGCGTGGATTGTATTGCCACAGGGAATCGAACGAGGCGTACTTGCCCATTCGCACGCTGAACCC
Source organism: Pseudomonadota bacterium (assembly GCA_009778425.1). Lineage (GTDB taxonomy): Bacteria > Pseudomonadota > Gammaproteobacteria > Burkholderiales > Rhodocyclaceae > WRNU01. The sequence continues at coordinate 3,497 of WRJU01000178.1, read as the reverse complement.
GGCAAGCACGTCGGCGTTTTTGCTGGTTCGCGGCGTTTCGACGTCCTGTGGATTGCCTCGGTAATTGAGGGTGACGCGCTGATCCTGGAAGTAATAACGCTGTCCCAGTATCACCCGCAGGCTTTCGACGCCCGTGACGGGGTTGATCAGGCGCGAAGTGACGGCGGCGGTCAGTTGCCTGGCATCGGCGATACGGTCGCCGCCGGTATAAAGGTTCTCGCTGAAAATCTGCGCGAAACCGAAGTCATAGCGGCTGGTATCGAACAGCGGGATGTCGTCCTGCCGACGATACGCGGTATTGAGGTAATAAACCCTCGGTTCGAGGGTCTGGACGTAATCGCGCCCGAACAGGTGGGTATCGCGCTCAAAGGTCAGCCCGGAATCAATCGAGAAAATCGGCACGGAACGGGTAATCGAATCGCGCATCCCCGGCAGGGATTGTTCCCGGTCGATGTCGTAGCGGGTGTAATGCAGGCCCACCTTCGGGGTGAAATAGAAACCGGACCATTGCAGGGGCAGCGACACCTGTGGATAGGCGATGAAGCGCGACGCGTTGACGCGCTTATCATCCGGATGAACGAACCGCACGGCTTCGCTCTTCCAGGCGAAATCGAGACCGGATGTCCCGATGAACCCATTGAATTCGCCGGGGCGGTTCGCATTGAGCACGATTTGCGGCAAGCGGCGGTAGGGCGTAACGACCGGATTGGCGGGATCGGTAGACAGCGTCTGGTAGCTCTGGGCCAGCGCCGAAAGATTCCACCAGCCGCCCCCGACATACATCAGCCGCCCTTCGCGCAGCAGGTTGACCCTGGAGGACATGGAAAGCCGCGTACTCAAATCCTCGAAATACCGGTCATCCGACACTGCATTGAGGTCGATCGAGCCGTACAGCGTAGGGGTCAGCCACTGGCGATGCTGGAATGAGCCGAGTGAGCGGGCCTCTCCGGTAACGTTGTCGCGCGCCATATATTCGGCTCTGGCCATTCCATTGTAGGTCGCGCCCATGTAGCGCGCCTCGACCCCAAGCTGCATCCCGCGTCGGCTCATGTAACGCGGAGTCAGCGTGAGATCGTAATTGGGTGCGATGTTCCAGTAATAAGGAAGGGTGAAGCCGAACCCCGTCTTGGTCGATGATTCCATCACGGGAGGCAGGATTCCCGAGTGGCGCTGCCCGGCCAGCGGAAATTCCGCCCATGGTATCCAAAACAGCGGTACGTCCTTGAACACGAGCATGCCATCGCGAGCCGTGCCGATCTCGCGGTCATAATCGAGTTCGAGTTTTCCCGCCTTGATATACCAGTCAGGCTTGGGGCCTGAACAGGTCGACCACGTCGCGTTCGTGGCACGGTACTGATTCTCGCCTTCAATCCGTAGCGAATCCGCGTGGCCGCCCCCCGATACCGCCCTTGGCGGCGTGCCCTCTTCGCGCGACGGACGGATGCGGGTCATCGAGTATTTCGGCTCGACAAACTCGCCGGTACGCGCCCCAACAACCAATGAAACCGAGGGACCCGACATTTCAGAGCTGCCGTCGCCCTGTTTCAGGCAAACATTGCCCTCGGCCTGGACTTCGTCGGTAAGCTCACTGTAAGTCAGGCGGTCAGCGGTCAATGTGAGCGCATCGCGCTGCAACTCGACTTCGCCTTCGGCCACTACGTCGATTGTGTGCGTCCCGTAGACGCGCAACGCCGAAATACGGGTCTCACCGCCTGTTTGCGATTCCGATCCGTCCGGTTTCGGCGGTTTGAATCCGGGACCGGCTGCGGGAGCCGCTGACAGTATCCGCCGCAACGAATCGATACGATCCGCTTCCGTAGCAGCGCCGTCCGTTCCGGGAGCGTTTCCCGTTTCCCCACGTTTGCCGGGAGCATCAGCCGCTACGTCCCCATCCGCGCCGTCCCCGTGATCGGTCGTCTGGGGCGGTTCTCCCAAGGGTTCGGGAAACATGCCCGGAGAAACATCTTGCACCGGAGCCGCCAGCAACACGCCCGACATACACCACGATAACAGTGGAATAAGCCAGGCATGTGTCTTCAGACCCCAAATCTGCAAAATAATCCTCGTCAAAACAAAAATCCGGAGCCGTAAGCGGCTGCCTGATAGAATCGTCAAATTCTACACGAACAACCATCCCGGAGTACCCGTTTTGCCCCGAATCGATCAACTCGGACAGTGGCTGGAGCAAACGCTGCCAGGCGTCCGCCACGACCTCGCCTCCGCTTCGGCTGACGCCAGTTTCCGTCGATACTTCCGGATCACCTTTCCCGACGGCAATTCCCCCCCTCTCGCAAAAGGGCGTACCAGCCTGATTGTCATGGACGCCCCGCCCGAGCAGGAGGACTGCCGCCCGTGGCTGGCCATCGCCCGCCTGTTCGGCGCGGCAGGCGTCCATGTGCCCGAAATATTGGCGGAAAATCTGGAACAGGGTTTTTTGCTCATGTCCGACCTTGGCAACGACACCTACCTTGGCCGCTTGAACGCGCCCGATTGCGCGCCGCGCCTGTACGCCGACGCCATCGGCGCGTTGATCGCCATCCAGGCCGCAAGCCGACCAGGCGTACTGCCGGAGTATTCCGACGAACTGCTGCGGCGCGAGCTGATGCTGTTCCCGGACTGGTACATCGCCCGTCACAAAGGCATCACGCTTAACGATGACGACAAAAACGCGCTGATAGAGGTTTTCAACCGGATCATCGCGGTCAATCTCGCCGAACCCAAGGTGTTCGTCCACCGCGACTATCATTCGCGCAACCTGATGGTCATCCCGGAGGGGGAAGGCGCAAACCCCGGCATCATCGACTTCCAGGACGCGGTCTATGGGCCGCTCACCTACGATCTGGTTTCGCTTTTCAAGGATGCTTATATCGAGTGGGAAGAAGAATTCACGCTCGACCTGCTCGCACGTTACTGGGAAATGGCGCGCAAGTCCGGGCTGCCCGTGCGGGACGATTTCGCCGATTTTTACCGCGATTACGAATGGATGGGCGTACAGCGCCATATCAAGGTGGTCGGCATCTTTGCCCGCCTCTGCCACCGCGACGGCAAGGAAGGCTATCTCTCCAGCCTGCCCCTGCTGATGCGTTACTTGCGCAAGGCATGCACACGCTACCGCGACCTCCACCCCCTGCTTAAGCTGCTCGACAAGCTCGACCCCGTCCCGACCGAACATTTTTTTGCTTTCTGACCACGAAATAAGTTTCGATCATGCTCGAATCTCTCGGCATACCCAGTATCTGGATAGGGATCAGCCTTGCGCTGGCTCTTTTTTTCGTCCTCGCGTTTGAATTCATCAACGGGTTCCACGACACGGCCAACGCCGTCGCCACGGTGATCTACACCCGGGCCATGCCGCCCTACCGTGCCGTGATACTTTCGGGCATTTTCAATTTTCTCGGCGTACTGCTAGGCGGCGTGGGCGTTGCCTACGCCATCGTGCACCTGCTGCCCGTTGAACTTCTCCTCAACGTCAACTCCGGGCGTGGGCTGGTGATGGT
>WRJU01000177.1 GCA_009778425.1 Pseudomonadota bacterium | reverse complement strand
GTCTCCGCCAGCAGGATGCCGTCGGTCATCAACTTGATGTGGCTTTCCGCCCCCACCCGGTCGGTGAAACGAATCTTGTAGCCAACGAAAGTCCCTGGCGGGCTGTTTAGCTCCTGCGCGATGCGGCTGGCCGTCGCCCGCGCCGCCAATCGGCGCGGCTGCGTGTGGCCGATCAGTCCCGCCGCGCCGCGTCCGAGGGCAAGGCAGATTTTCGGCAGTTGGGTCGTCTTGCCGGAGCCGGTTTCACCGCAAACGATGATGACCTGATGCGCCTTGATCGCTGCCGCGATTTCGTCGCGGCGGGCGGAGATGGGGAGGTCTTCTGGGAAAGTGGGGCCGGGGAGCGAGGCGAGGCGAGCGGCGTAGGCGGCGCGGGAACGGGCAAGCAGAGCGTCAAATTCAGCCTGCGCAGTAGAGTTCCGGCGCTTGCTCCAGAGATGGAGAAGACGGGGATAGTCGGCAGTGAGAGTAGAAGAAAAAGCAGGGAGAGGCGTGGAGGATCGCATGCCCGATTTTGGCATGCTGGAGGAACGACGTCATCCAAGGTAGCGGGGTCTGCCTCAAGCCACGCTTACCAGCACATCCTTGCCAAGCACATGCGCGGCAGCCTCGATCTGGTCAAGGCGCGAGGCGTGATGAAGATCAAACAAGCGGTTGACCTGTGGCATGTGCCAACCAAGGCGGCGCGCAAGTTCTGCTTTTTTTACGCCTTGCTCGACCATCGCCTGATAGACGCCCAACTTGGCGCATTCCAGCGCCGAAGGCCGGACGGTTTTCTGTCCTTCTGCGGGCGCGCTGGCTACCGGCAGCGGCACACGGGCATCCACGTAAAACGACAACCCCGTTTCGAGCGCATCAACCGCTTGCAACAGCGCCTCATCCTCGTCAGCGCCAAAAGTGATTGTTTCGGGCACATCGGTGAAAGTGACCATCACCGTCCCGTTCGTATCGACAGTGAGCATTACTGGGTAATCAAACATTCGCCACCTCACTTCAACCAAGTTGCCGCTTGATCGCGGCCTCAACACCTTTCCCAAGCTCCTGAGTTCCGTGCATCGGCAGCGTAGACTGTCGGCCATTGAGAAACACCTTCAGGTGAGAACCACGGCCTTGCACAAAGGTTGCGCCCTGCTGTTCCAGCCATTTCTTCTTCTTTGTTCATGCGCTATTATATGCCAATAAACTAAATACCTTCGGCGCATAATTGCCGGGTGAATAGGTTTTCCTGAAGCATCAGGGCGCTTCGGGCGGAGATTCGCTGTTCTCGTTGTCGCGGGCGTCGAGAGCCTGAGCTTCATCCTCGCCGATGTATTCAAATACTCTCACGACCTTCTTTACGCCCTTGCTGGTGCGGGCGATTTCCGCCGCGTGATCGCCCTCGGCGCGGGTCACGATCCCGAGCAGGAAAACCACGTTCGCCTCGGTGACGATCTTGACGTGATTCGTCGAGAAAACCTTGTTATTGAGGAAGCGCGTTTTTACGTTGGCAGTGATGGCAGTGTCGTTGCTGCGGGATGAAAGCGATATGGCAGGTCCTATGGTCAATTCATTGACCACGGCGCGCACGTTCGACACCGTGCTTGCCAGGCGCTGCGCTTCGGCACTCACGTTTTCGTCCTGCACTTGGCCGACGAGCAGCACATTGCGGTTGTAGGAAGTTACGACGACGCGGTTGAGAGAACCGAAGTGCTGGCGGATGAGGTCAGAGACTTTCCATTCGAGGGATTCGTCTTCGACATACGTCCCTGTGGTACGGCGGTCGGCTGCTGCTAACGCAGTGGCTCCGACACCGGCTAATATGACGGGAAAGCAGCCTTGCAACAGGGAGACCCCCGCGATGGCAAGCGCGCCGACGAGTAGCGCGCGGCGGGCGGGAAGCAGGGCGGTTGTATAGAATTTCATCAGTTTTCCACTCCGAGTAGTAAACAATCAATGCCGTCACACAAGCAATGCAGGACGAGCAGGTGAATTTCCTGTATGCGTGCGGTGCGGTCAGCCGGTACGCATACATGGACATCGTTCTGCGACAAAAGCTCCGCAATTTTTCCACCGCCCTTGCCCGTGAGGGCAACCACGCGCATTTCGCGCTCATGCGCGGCGGCGATGGCGGCGAGGACATTGGGCGAGTTGCCGCTGGTCGAAATGGCCAGCAGCACATCGCCTGACTGGCCCAGGGCGCGAACCTGCTTGGAAAAAGCCTGGGCAAATTCGTAGTCGTTGCCGATCGAAGTCAGCACCGAACTGTCGGTGGTCAGCGCCACGGCAGCCAGCGGCGGGCGTTCCATCTCGAAACGATTGACCAGTTCGGCGGCGAAATGTTGCGCATCGGCAGCCGAACCGCCGTTCCCACAGGCGAGTATCTTTCCATTGCCGAGCAAACAGGCCGTCATGGCCTCTACGGCTTCCGCTACCGGCGCGGCCAGCCACTCGATGGCAGCGAGCTTGGCGCGGGCGCTGTCCTCGAACTGGCGGGAAATGCGATCAATCAGGTTCATGAAGGGAGTTTCATAGATAATGCTCGAAGTCTAACACGGCGGTTCATATGGCATGATCCCCGTTCGTGGGTTTGGGCTTATTTTTGATAGGGCCAGTCCAGTTCGAGCACCACCGGCGCGTGATCCGAAGGGCGTTCCGATTTGCGCGGTGTTTTATCTACCGCGCAGGCGCGGCAGGCATTCCGCAATGCCGGGGAAACCAGGATATGGTCGATACGCATGCCGAAATTGCGCTGGAAAGAGCTCATCCGGTAGTCCCACCACGAATAGCTGTGTTCCGGTTGTTCAAACAGGCGGAAAGCGTCGGTCAGCCCGCACTCGATGAGCGCCCGGAACGCAGCGCGCTCAGGTGGAGAAACGAGAATTTCCCCTTTCCATTCGGGATGTGTGTCCGCCGCTTCGGGAGCAATGTTGAAATCGCCTGCAAGCACCAGGCTCGGATGGGCGGCCAGCGCCTGCGCCTTGAGCCAGCGGGTCAGCGCGTCGAGCCAGGCCAGCTTATAGGCGAACTTGTCCGATTCCGGATTCTGACCGTTGGGAAAGTAGCCGCACACGATGCGCACACCGGCAACAGTTGCGGCGATCAGGCGTTTTTGCTCATCGGTGAAGCCGGGGATACCGCGCGTGACGTCCTCCGGCGGCGAGGAAGCGAGAATGGCGACCCCGTTATAGGTTTTCTGCCCGGAAAAGGCCGCGTAATAGCCCGCTGCCCGGATTTCCGCCTCCGGGAACGCATGGTCTTCCATCTTCAGTTCCTGCAGGCAAAGCGCGTCCGGGCGGTTTGCGTCCAGCCAGTCCAGGAGCTGATGCAGACGGACTCTCAGGGAGTTGACATTCCATGTAGCTATTTTCATTTTGAATCAATTTCCGATGCCAAAAGTGTCGAAGTACTTTACATTGAAAAATAGTATTTGAAAAAATTCGCCTTATTTCAACAAGATATATTTATGGCATGGTGCTTGCTTATCTCATGGTGGCATGGTTCCCCTCCTCGCCCCGTTATGCACCCCGCGTCACGCATAACGGGGCATATTTATTTATTCAGGCTATTCTGATTCCTCTTCGGTCATTCTGCGCACGACCACGACCCCGGCTCGTTGAAACAAAGTCTCGAAGCCTTGTTCCGGCAGGCGGTCGAGGCGGGTGATGGCGATTTCTCCCGCCTCCGGCGCGCGCGAGGGGGTGACGGCATTGCGGTAGACACTGACGCTGGGGGTGCGCAATTCCCAGAGCACGGCGGGTTCCGGTCGGCTCCGGGCGAAAAGGGCGGCTTCTTTGACAGGCCCTTGCTGCACTGCTCCGATCCAGGGCATGACCGCGAGCGCGAGCGCTGCCGTTTGCAGACACGCGGCGAAAAGCAGCCGATCCCACAACGTAGTTTTTTCCCTGGCGGCGAAGAGGATGAGCAGCCAGATGAGCAGCGCGCCGCCACAGACAGCGTAATAGCTCGTACCCGCCCGCAAGCTAGCTTCGGCAAGCAGGGCACTATAGTAGGGGTAGGTCATGCCTAGCTTGCTTGCGGAAAGAACCGCGCACAACATCGGTAGTCCGATGGTCAGAGCCAGCAATGCAGTTGGCGGGGCAAGATGCACGAAGGATTTGCGCAATTCGTCGCGATGCGCAGCAATGAGCAGGAACAGGGGCGTTGCGCCATAGAGCGCGTAATGCGGCAACTTTGTGCCGGAGAGCGAAAAAAAGATGATGACGAACCCCGCCCAGAGCCATAGGTAGCGGCGCAGGCCGCTGCCCGCGTGTTGTCCGTCATGCTTGGCGGAGTCGTCCCTGGCTTTGCGCAAGCTGGCAAAAAGAGGCCCCGTCCAGGGCAACAACAGGATGGGTACGGCGAGGATATAGTAGAAAATACTCCCGGCGTGACCTTCGAGCGTGCCGGTAAAGCGTCGGACATTGTGTTTGAAGATGAAACCGTCGATGAAGTCTCTCCCGTGGATGGCGAGGATCGTGGCGTACCAGGGAACGGCGATGAGGGCGAGAATCAGCCAGCCATACGGGTTGGTGAGTGCCCGCAACCAAGCGCGCCAATCCTTGCGGTTGGCGCAATAGAGCAGGGTGACGACGCCCGGCACGAGGAGGGCGATCGGCCCCTTGGTGAGCACGCCGAGGCCGATCCATGCGTAGCAGCGCAACAATGGGGCGCGTTGGCCTCGGTCGCCACGGACGGATTCGAGGTATCGCCAGGCATCGAACAGGGATAGCGCCAGCAAGAGGTTGAGCAGGGCGTCCGCCGTGGCGGCGCGGCCAATAGCGAAAGGCCCGATGGAGCTTGCCGCGACCGCCAGCGCCGCCAGCGCCGTGTTTGGCCCGAAACGCGGGCGGGCAAAATGCCAGACGGCGTAGCACCAGGCCATCGCGGCGAGCGCCGAAGGCAGGCGAAAGGCCCATTCAACGCCGAGGATGCCGCCAAAGCACCAATAACTTGCCGCTTGCAGCCAATAAATCAGGATGGGCTTGTCGAAACGCGGCACACCGTTGAGCCAGGTCGAAAGGAAATCCCCGCGCTCGAACATTTCGCGCGTAGCCTCGGAAAACGCGCCTTCATCGACATCAAACAGCGGCGCACCGCCCAGGCGCAGCAGAAAAGCGGCCAGCGGCAGGGCAAGGATAAGCGCCGCGTGGATGTTCAATGCGGGTGCCTGGGATTGATGCTTGTTGTCATGCATAAGTAATTCTTTATTTTTCATAGCTCAGCCAAGGGTAAGCGTCCGGTGATCGACGACACCATACTTCCTGAACTGGCGCTACGGGTGGACAGCGAACGGTATGCGGACATTTTACGCCATCAAGCGAATCGGCTTACCTTGCAGGTGATATGCTCCTTCATCACTTAGAACCTGAATGCTAACTCCCGCACGACCCGTACCCCCCCACAGAAGACCGACACCCGCGCCCTTACGCAATCACCCCGGAACCGTCCTTTGTCACGCAGGGCAAAAGAGAGCATCGTTATCATGGCTCAAACTCTCTTTTGCGGACACTTCCGGACATGGCGACTTCCCGCATCGAACGCCTCGTGGCAACTGCCGGTGAAATCATTCTCGGCAAAGAATACGAATGTCGGCTGGCCATTTCATGCCTGCTCGCCCGTGGGCATTTACTGATCGAGGATGTTCCGGGAACGGGCAAAACGACACTCACCCATACCCTCGCCCGCCTGCTGGGGCTGGAATTTCAGCGGATCCAGTTCACCAGCGACTTGCTGCCCGCCGACATTCTCGGCGTGTCGGTGTTCGAGCGCGAAAGCTCGACCTTCCGGTTCCGACCCGGCCCCGTCTTCGCGCAGTTGATCCTGGCCGATGAAATCAATCGCGCCACGCCCAAGACTCAGAGCGCGTTGCTCGAAGCCATGGAAGAACGCCAGGTGACTTCCGATGGGCAGACCTTGCCTCTGCCCGAGCCTTTTTTTGTCATCGCCACCCAGAACCCTTCGTATCAGATCGGCACTTTTCCGTTGCCGGAGAGCCAACTCGACCGTTTTCTCCTGCGTATCCGTCTTGGCTATCCGGATCACGCCGCAGAACGCGCGCTGTTGCAAGGGGAAGATCGGCGAACGCTGCTGGACAATATCGAGCCTGTGATGACGCCTGTCGAGTTAATGGAATTACAGGATACGGCACAAGCGGTAATCGTTTCCGAACGCCTGATCGACTACGCGCAGGCGCTGCTGGCCGCGACTCGGCAAAACCCGGAATTCGCCGCCGGACTCAGCCCACGCGCGGGCTTGGGCTTGATTGCCGCCGCGCGGGCTTGGGCTTTGATCGAAGGGCGCGACCATGTGCTCCCGGAGGATGTGCAGCGCGTCTTTCCATATATTTCCGGGCATCGTCTGCGTCTGGCGGGCGATGGCCACATGCCGAGGCCGGATGACCTCGCGCGCTTGCTGAAAAGCGTCGCGGTTCTCTGAGCTTTTGAGTCACCCCTGCCTAAATGCAGGGGATTCCTCGATACGGTTTAGGGGAGCCTTCGGCTCACAGTTACGCTTTGTCTTGCTTGACTCCGTAACGAGTGACGGAGACTGCGCGAGACACGTGTTCAAACATGCCTGCCCTGCCCGCCCGCCTACGCACCGTGTTCCGGCTGGAGCCGGGCAAGCCAGGAGAGCATAGGCATTTTAATCCCTTTGAAATCAGGGCTGATTTGAAACGCTTCTGGTACTCACCATGCACGTTGAGAAAGTGGATGGTGCGCTGCTCGCTCGCGGTTCCGGTCGATGTGGTTTATGACGAAGAGGCCGGAAAAACAGATAAAGCAGTGACGGCACTACACGACGAGTTGAAGGCCATCATCGTCGTGTATTACCTGAAGACGGGGATGATAGACCAGAAGATGAGGGAACTGCACTGCAGCAGACAGACGCTGTACAACAGGTTGCATCACGCACAGCAGCGCGTAGAGGATTTTCTGAGAACACTGTCTGTTGAAAGGGCATGGCCGGAAACGTGTGGTTTTTCTCGTAAAAATAAATTATAACTTGAAAAATATTAACGTGTGTGTTAATATTAAATCAAATACAGGACACATCATGAAATACAGTGAATTCCGGCGCTACCTCAAGTCCCTTGGAGCAACCATCCAGCCAGCGCATGGTTCGCACTTCAAGGTGACACTGAACGGTAAAACAACGATTTTTCCGTTCCACGGTGCGAAGGAAATGAAGAAAGGACTTGTCGAGGGCATCAAGAAAGACCTCGACATCAAATGAAAGGAGCACGAAATGTTACGTTACCCAGTTGAACTGACGCCAGACGATGAGAACGGCGGTTTCCTTGTCGGCTTCCCAGACATGCCCTTCGTTCATAGCGTCGGCGACACGCTGGAAGAAGCCTTACGCGAGGCGGTAGACGGGATAGAGAGCGGGATTTGTCACTTTTTCGAGACCCGCCAGCCCGTTCCGATGCCTTCTGCGGCAAAAGATGGCCAGCACACTGTCGAGTTACCTGCCGTGACGGTTGCCAAGGTTTTGCTGCATAACGAGATGATTGCCCAGGGCATTAAAAAAGCAGAACTTGCCCGCCGCCTGAACATTGCTCCGCCGAGCGTCGAGCGCATTTTCAACGTTCGATACAAAACTCGTATTGAAACGTTGGAGGCCGCATTCAAAAGCGTTGGGCGTAACATGGAAATTATTATGGGTTGACACCGTTAGACTGTTTTTCTACTTTTCAGGCAAAATCGGAGTTTCGAGCGAACAAAGCCCGTATCAGATAACGATGCGGGCTTTTTTATTGCGCTTAAGTGATTGACAAACAAAGAGAATCCGCAGCACGCCGGGGGTCTTAATCCCTTTGAAATCAGGGCTGATTTGAAACCACAGGCCCTTAACAGGTTTAGAGGAGATCATCACGTCTTAATCCCTTTGAAATCAGGGCTGATTTGAAACCTACTACCGCCCGTGTATCGGCAAAAATGGCGGGTCTTAATCCCTTTGAAATCAGGGCTGATTTGAAACCCAGCGGGTGGTATTACCCAGAGGAGGGAGACCAGTCTTAATCCCTTTGAAATCAGGGCTGATTTGAAACCGCTGGCTCAACAAGGAATTGTTGGGCATCGATGTGTCTTAATCCCTTTGAAATCAGGGCTGATTTGAAACGCAAGAGGGGTGCGCTTTTGCCCATGCGATAAGGTCTTAATCCCTTTGAAATCAGGGCTGATTTGAAACCGAATTCAAAGAGGTCTGAAATGAACACTCCCGCGTCTTAATCCCTTTGAAATCAGGGCTGATTTGAAACTTTTTCTTCCGCCATGCTTGCCGTTCGAGAGGCGTCTTAATCCCTTTGAAATCAGGGCTGATTTGAAACTCAACTAAGAATACTTCTTTAACAATTTGATGAAGTCTTAATCCCTTTGAAATCAGGGCTGATTTGAAACCGCGCCTTTTTTCATGAGTACGCTGGAAAAGGTGGTCTTAATCCCTTTGAAATCAGGGCTGATTTGAAACACGAGTGCCGTGAACTGTTTGATGAAGCCCTGGCGGTCTTAATCCCTTTGAAA
>WRJU01000176.1 GCA_009778425.1 Pseudomonadota bacterium | reverse complement strand
GACCGTAGGCGCGGGCAAAATAGGCAAAGGCGTCGTGCGAACTCACGACCCGCCGCCGTTCTTGCGGCAGGCGGGCAATGGCGGCGCGGATGTCGGTATCGAGCGCGTCGAGTTCGGCGCGGTAACGGACGGCGTTGGCGCGGTAAGTATCCGCGCCGACGGGGTCGGCGGCAATCAGGGCGGCAGCAATATTGGTGATGTAGGCTCGAACGTTAGCAACGTCTTGCCAGGCATGGGGGTCGATACGCGTGCTCCGTTCGTCGTTCCCGCCGCGCATCGCCAACGGGCGGATACCGTCGCTGGCGACGAGCAAGCTGCCTTGATAGCCGGAAGCGCGCGCCAGCCGGGGCAGCCAGTCGTCAAATCCGAGGCCATTGAGCACGACCAGCCCCGCATGCTTGATGCGACGGGCGTCGGATGGGCGAGGCTCATAGGCGTGGGCGTCCTGCCCCGGCCCGACGAGGGTGTGTACGTTGACCCGCTCGCCGCCGATTTGGCGGACGAGGTCGCCGAGGATGCTGAAACTGGCGATGGCTTCGATCTCTGCGGCGCGCGCGCCGGATGCCATGAGAAGCGCGAGCGCGATGAACGCCGTTTGCCACGCATGGCGCAACGGATGCCGGAAAGGGAAGCACCTCATGACATCACGAACTCAAATGCCGATGCCTTGGCCAGCGCGGGGCGATGAGACCGCCGGGCGCGGCAAGCAGGGAGATGAAATATGCGAATCCGCAGACGAGGATGATGGCAGGCCCTGCGGGCACATCGGTATGGAAGGAAAGCAACAGCCCGACTACGCCCCCGGCGAACGCCAGCCCTGCCGCAAGCGCCAGCATGGCCGACAGCTTGCGCGCCCAGAGCCGCGCGGAGGCGGCGGGCAGAATCATGATGCCGACGGCCATCAATGTACCGAGAGCGTGGAAACCGCTCACGAGGTTGAGCACGGCCAGCAGCAGGAAACCATAGTGCGCGACCGGGGACATGCGGCTGACCGCGCGAAGGAAGGCGGGGTCGAAGCACTCCAGCGTCAGAGGCCGGAACAGCAGGGCGATACCGAAAAGCGAAATGCTGGCAATGGTGGCGATGAGCAACAGGGAAGCGTCGTCGAGGGCGAGCACCGAGCCGAACAGCACATGCAGGAGATCGAGGTTGCGCCCGGACTGCGAGATGATCGTGACCCCGGCGGCGAGCGAGAGCAGGTAAAAAGCAGCCAGGCTCGCGTCTTCCCGGAGGTTGGAGGCGCGCGCTACCAGCCCGGCGGCAAACACCACGGCCAACCCGGCAAGGATGCCGCCGGTCGTCATGGCTCCCAGGGACAAGCCGCAGACGAGATAGCCGAGCGCCGCGCCGGGAAGAATGGCGTGGCTCACCGCGTCGCCCATCAAGCTCATTCGCCGCAGCAGCAGGAATACGCCCACGGGAGTGGCTCCCAGCGCCAGTGCCAGCGTTCCAGCCAGCCCTCTGCGCATGAAACCGAAATCGGCAAACGGTGCGATGACGAGATCGTAAAGACTCATGCCAGCCCCGGCAGCGGGCACCTTATGGCATGTTCATCGAAGGCTTCGGACAGTTGTCGGGCATGAGCGAGCAGCGGCTCGGTCATCACTTCGGCGGTGGGGCCGAAGGCGATGAGTTCGCGCGCCAGTAGCAGGCAGGAGGGGAAGTAACGGTGAACCTGCCCGAAGTCGTGCACCACGGTCAGCACGGTACGCCCTTCGGTATGCCAGCGCAGGATCAGGTGCGCCAGGTCGTCGACCGTGCGCTCGTCGATGGCGGCGAAAGGTTCATCGAGCAGAATGGTGGGCGCATCCTGCAAAATCAGGCGGGCGAAGCGCGCGCGTTGTAGCTGTCCGCCAGAGAGAGTCCCGATGGGGCGCGACTCGAACCCGGCCAGCCCCACGGTATCGAGCGCGTTGCATACCCTGCCCCGGCCAGCGTAGCTGAGTCCCCGGAACGCGCCGATTTCGTGCCATAGCCCCATTGCCACCATGTCGAACACCGTGATTGGAAAGGCGATGTCCAGTTCGTTTTTTTGCGGCATGTAGGCCAGCGCGGCACAGTCATGCCCCGGCGGACAAACGCCTAACGGGCTCTCGATATGAATGTGGCCTTCAAGCGGGCGCAACTCCCCTGCCATGCCTTTGAGCAAGGTTGATTTGCCCGCGCCGTTCGGGCCAACGACGGCCACCAGCGATCCGGCGGAGATTTCCGCATCCAGGTGATGCACAGCCGGGTGGTACTCGTAACCGAGGGTCAGATTCTCGAAACGGATCGTGGGGCCGGGGGCGGCTAACGTGAGCGGCATCGCTTTAGACCAGTGCCCAGAAAACTGCCAGCCACACCAAGCCGCAAGCTACGGCGGCAAGCGCCAGCCGCGCGCCAGCGCCACGCATCAGAAGGCTTGGCGAAGGCAAGCCAGGTTCAGCGGGAAATGGGGCTGTGCGCGGAAGGTTCATACCTCATACCGGACGTGCGTTTCGGCCAAAAGTGGCAGGAAACAAGAGTAAAATAGCGCCCGGGAGGGAGTTTTGCAACAGTATGACGTCTAATTGTGTTCCGCGAGCAGTGTCGAGAACTCGCGGTTCAGCAACGAAGTGTCGCCCAGGTTGAGGGCAAGCAGACGGCGCAGGTGACTGATACTGTCGAGGTCGGTTTCGTCGCAGACGATGCCGACCTGGTTGGCGTAATGGTGCGCGATGTGCCCTTCCATGCGCACACAGACATCGTCATCGAGGCGCAGTTCAAGCAGGCAGGGAAAGCCGGGTGCGACATCGGGAACGGCAACGGTAATCAATGCTCCACGCAGGGACAAATCGAGCACATCGCATGGCCATTGACCGAGACCGGCCTGAAAAACGGCGGAGCCGCAAAAAGGGATGCGCGAATAACGTCTGCGCTGGACGGTGTTCATACAGATTCCCGAGTGAAAATTGCTATTGAAATTCTGTGCTTTGAAGTAGCCTTCCACAAGTAGTGTGCGCGCCACGTTGTGATGGCGGACGTGTAGAATTCACGCTGCTTTTTAATTTCCGGCACTGTGTCCGGATAATATTAAAACCATCCAGACATCAACGGGATTTTCAGTGACCGAAGTAGCCAGGCAAATCGATTCACATCAGCAGCCTACCGTTGATGCGTTACTTAATAGTTTATTGGTATTAGTGCGCGCATTTGGCGGTAATCAGACGCGCGACGCAATTGTGGCCGGTCTGCCGCTGAAAGATGGCAAGCTCACGCCGTCGCTTTTCGAGCGCGCCGCGCGCCGCGTCGGCATGCGCAGCAATATCGTCGCCACTTCGCTCGACAGCATCAACCCGGCTCTGCTGCCTGCGATACTACTGCTCGATAACGGCGGTGCCTGCGTGGTGATGCAGATGAGCACGCACCGCAACCGCTGGCGGGTCATCTTCCCCGAACTCAGCGATGCCGCAGTGATGCTGAATCGCGAGGACCTGGAAAAGCACTACAGCGGGAACGCGATTTACGTGCGCCCGGAGTTCCGGTTCGACGAGCGCGCGGCGCATGGCAGCAGGATAGTGCGCAGCGGACACTGGTTCTGGAGCGTGATCGCTGCCAACAAGCGTATCTACAACGATGTGCTGTGGGCCGCGTTCATCATCAACCTGTTCGCGGTGGCGATGCCCCTGTTCGTGATGAACGTGTACGACCGCGTGGTACCGAACAGTGCCCTCGAAACCCTTTGGGTGCTGAGCATCGGGGTGTTCATCGTATTGTTCTTCGACATGATCCTGCGCACGATGCGGGGCTATTTCGTCGACCTCGCAGGCAGTCGGATCGACGTGGAACTTTCGGCGCACATCATGGAGCGCGTACTGGGCATGCGCATGGAAGCGCGTCCTGCGTCGGCGGGGTCGCTCGCCGCCACCATGAAGGCTTTCGAGAGCGTCAGGGATTTCATCAGCTCGGCAACGGTCACGGCTTTCGTCGATTTGCCGTTCGCGCTGCTTTTCGTGATCGTCATTGCCTGGATCGCCTGGCCGCTGGTACTGCCCTTCGTGCTCGGCATCGTTGTGCTGGTCGTCTATTCGCTGGCGGTGCAGGGCAAGATGCACGATCTGGCGCAGACTTCCTACAGCGCCGGGGCGCAACGCAACGCCACCCTGGTGGAAGGGCTGGTTGGCGTGGAAACGCTCAAGGCAATGGGGGCGGAAGCCACTGTGCAGCACCATTGGGAAACGAGCACGGCTCTGTTGGCGCGGGTCAGCACACAGTTGCGGCTGCTTTCGGCTTCGGCCACCAATGGCGCGAACTGGATCATCCAGTTGGTCAGTCTGATGGTGATACTTATCGGCGTTTATCTGATCAGCGACCGAGAACTCAGCGTCGGCGGGCTGGTAGCCTGTTATATGTTGTCGGCGCGGGCCATGGCACCAATCGGGCGCATCGCCGGACTGCTCGTGCAGTATCACACTGCCTCTACCTCACTGGAATCGGCTGACGGTTTGATGAACCGGGAGTGCGAGCGTCCACAGGGCGCAAACTTCATCAGCCGCAAGAACATCTCTGGCGAAATCGAGTTCCGCGATGTCGTCTTCCATTATCCGGCCCAGGGAGTCTCTGCCCTGAATGGCATGTCGTTCCGCATCAAGCCGGGCGAGCACATCGGCATCATCGGGCGTGTCGGCTCCGGCAAGACTACGCTCGAAAAGCTGATTCTCGGCCTTTATCGTCCATCATCCGGCGCGGTGTTGGTTGATGGCGTCGATGTCCGCCAACTCGATCCGGCGGAATTGCGCCGCCACATCGGCTATGTGCCGCAAGACCCGATGCTTTTCTACGGTTCCCTGCGCGACAACATTGCATTTTCCAGGCCGCACACCGAGGATGCCGAGATATTGCGCGCCGCGACCATCGCCGGACTGACCGAATTCGTCAACGCGCATCCGCAGGGCTTCGATATGGTGGTGAGCGAGCGCGGCGACTCGCTCTCCGGCGGGCAGCGCCAGGGCGTAGCCATTGCCCGCGCCGTCATCCACGACCCGCCCATCCTGTTGCTGGATGAGCCTACGGCGTCGATGGATCACACGACAGAAGAGGGAATCAAGCATAGTCTGAGGGAATTCAGCCAGGGCAAGACCATGCTCGTCATTACGCACCGTACTCCATTGCTGGAACTGGTTGACCGTATCATTGTCATCGACGGTGGCCGCGTTGTCGCCGATGGGCCGAAGGCTCAGGTCATCGAAGCCCTGCGCCAGGGCAAGGTTGGGAGGGCCAGGTAAATGGACAGGCCAGTTGCACCGCATGATGACATAGATACCATACAACCTGAATCGCGCATGCCGCCAGACATGGACAATCCTACGTCAGGCTACGAATCCATGCGGCATACCCGCAAGGCGTTTGAGCAAATGGGCAGGATGAAAGCGCCGGCGCGGCCCCTTTTCGAGCGTTTTTTCGACCGTCTGCTGCCTGCCCTGCCGGATTCCCGGAAACTGGATTGGGGCGATGAAGCCGATTGGGCACGGCTGCAGCAGGAGCCATTGCGCGCCCGGTGGCTATTGCGAATCATCGTTCTTGCCGTGATTTTGTTGGTGGTTTGGGCGGCGCTGGCAGAGATCGACGAAGTGGCGCGCGGCGAAGGTAAAGTCATCCCACCGTCGCAGCTACAGGTCGTCCAGGCTGTCGACCAGGGGCAGATTGAAGAAATACTGGTCAGGGAAGGCCAGGAAGTGATGCCTGGGCAAGTGTTGTTGCGGATCGACAAATCCCGGTATGTGTCCGAACTGGGCGCGACCGATGCCGAACGCCTCAGCCTGATGGCAAAAGTGGCGCGCTTGCAGGCGTTGTCGGAAAATCGCCCATTTGTCATGCCTGAAGAAGTGCTCAAGTCCAGCCCAGAAATCGCCGCTCAGGAACAGGAACATTACCGATCCTCGCTCAACGAAGCTGACGCCCAGCTTGCCATCACCCGCCAGCAGCTCACGCAGCGCAAGCAGGAGCTCAGGGAAGTCGAGGCAGCCCACACCCAGGCCGCCAACGGCCTCAAGCTCGCCGTGGAAGAGTTGGAAAAAAATGAACCCTTGCTGGAAACCGGTGCGGTTTCCGAAGTCGATATCATCAGGCTGAAACAGAACGTTGAGAAATTCGACGGGGATCGCAAGCAGGCGGCGCAAAAAATTGGGCGCGTACAGGCGATGATCGACGAAGCCCAGAGCAAAATTCAGCAAGTCGAGCTTGACAAGCGCAATCAGTGGCGCAAGGAGTTTCTCGAAGCGACGGGGCGGCTCAATTCGGTCACGGCCGGAGCGGGGGTAGGCCGTGACAAGGTGGAAAACGCCGATGTGCGCTCGCCTGTGCGGGGTACGGTTCAACGTGTGCTGGTCAATACTGTCCGTGGGGTAGTGCAGCCAGGCAAGGACCTAGTCGAAATCGTGCCTCGGGAAGATAAATTGCTGATAGAAGCGAAGGTCAAGCCCAGGGACATCGGTTTCTTGCGTAAGGGCCAGTCGGCGCTGGTCAAGATCACCGCTTACGATTACGCCATATTTGGAGGCTTGGAAGGCACGCTTGAGCATATTTCGGGAGATACTGTCACGGATGAAAAGGGCAACACCTTCTATGTCATAAAAGTGCGGACGGAAAAGGACACCTTGGGCGGCAATGAAATCACGCCTGGGATGGTGGCGGAAGTCGATGTGCTGACTGGCAAGAGAAGTGTGCTTTACTATCTCCTCAAACCCGTGATGCGGGCAAAAGCAAACGCAATGACGGAGCGATGATGCGCAACCTGTTTCTCGTGGCAGGCACGGTGACGCCATCGACGCGCTGGCGGGATGCTTTTGCCGATGGCGTCTATGTCACATGGGACGTGGCTGTTTCCGCGCGGCTGAAGGCCGATGTCGTCTGGCTGGGCGCGGCGGCGTCCAATTGGAAAGAATTGCTTGCCAGGGCGTTGCGGCAGTTTGCCGATGTGCCCGTGGTCGTTGTTTCCAACGCTCCCGACGAGCGCGAGGCCATGTCGGCGATGGTTGCCGGCGCGCGCGGCTATTGCCACGCCTGGGCCTCACCGGAGCAATTGCACGAGGTCGCCCAGGTTGTGAACCGGGGGGGGTACTGGATCGGGCAAGCCCTGATGTCCAGGCTGATCAGTGTCGTCAACAAGGGCCTGCCCATGACGGACGAGTTGCCGGAGGAACTCTCCGGGCGCGAGGCTGAAGTCGCCCGCGAGGTGGTTGCCGGTCGATCCAACAAGGAAATTGCCCGTGTTCTCGGCATTACCGAGCGCACGGTCAAGGCGCACCTGGGAGCCATTTTCACCAAACTCGGCGTGCGTGACCGTCTGCAACTGGCATTACGGCTGACAGGCGGCAAAGAAAAGTGAGCGCGCTCATCTACGCCAGAAAAAACGCGGATGGGCGCATCGTGGCGCTCAGCCGCGACCCTGACGGCCTCACCGACCCTGGCTGGGGCAGCCTGCCGGACGATGATCCGGAAGTACTGGATTTCATCGAAGAACTGGCAGGGCAAAATGAATCGGACGACGCACTGCGCGATTCCGACTTGTCTTTCGTGCGCGTGCTCGAAGACGTCATCGACCTCCTGATCGAGCGCTCCATCATCCGTTTCACCGATCTGCCGCTGCCCGCGCAGACCAAGCTGCTGCAACGGCGCGACCGCCGTAAGCAACAGCAAGGGCTGAAATTGTTTGGCGACGAAGACCTGATCTGAATGCGTGTTGGTGGAAACACGGGGCAGGTGTGTTTTTTTATGCATCTGTACGTCAGTACAATTTTCTTTTTCCCCGGGACTTCATACGCTTGCATCACCGTGGATAGCTGTCTGCTCCGTGTGCTGCATCATGAATCGGAGCGATGGCAGCCATCCGATGAATCCCGACCCGCGCGCTCATATCGAGCGGGTTACGAAAGGGCATTTCAGGAGAAAGAAAAATGTCTCAGAATCAAATCGTTGCAGCCGTTAATTCGGTAAAAGGCCAAGCCTTCGCGCGCGACCCGGATGGCGCGCTTCGCCCCCTCGAGGCCGGCGCCCCCCTCTATGACGGTGAAACCCTCATTGCCGATTCGGGCAGCAGGGTTGAGGTCGCTCCTGACGATGGCGCTACGCCATACCATATCGACGGGCCGCTGCAACTTGCCATGGCGCAGGACATTCCGGCCGACGATGCCGAAATAGACCCGGGCACCCTTGCCGATATTATTGAAAAGTTCAAGAACCTCGAAGACTTTCCGCCTCCTGAAGCAGGCGGTGGCGGAGGAAGCCGTCCGCATAATTTCGTCGTGCTGGAACGCATCGTCGAAATGGTCAACCCCATGGCTATCGACTTTAATGCCACGCCGCTCCGCGATGAAGGCCCCTTCCAGGGGCTTAACCTCTCGGCTTCTTTCGGGGGCGAGGGTGGCGGCAACACACCAACTCCGCCGGAACCGCCACCACCACCCCCGCCGCCG
>WRJU01000175.1 GCA_009778425.1 Pseudomonadota bacterium | reverse complement strand
GCCGCTTCGCGCACGATGGAGGACTCCGGCACGTTGCAGATTGCCAATGTGCGTTCCATCCCCAGTTCGCGCGTGTATTTAAGCGCGGCCAGCGTATCGGCCGTCTCGCCCGACTGGGATACCGCCACCACCAACGTGGCAGGGTCGGCTACCGGCTTGCGGTAACGGTATTCGCTGGCAATTTCTACCGAAACGGGCAGCCCCGCAAGCGATTCCAGCCAGTAACGCGCCACCAGCCCGGCGTGATAGCTGGTTCCGCAAGCCAGAATCTGTACCCGGCGCACCCCGGCAAACACATCTCCCGCCTGCGCGCCAAAAATCCCCTCCGGAACCGAATGGCTCCCCAAGACCAGCCCCAGCGTATTCGAAATCGCCTGCGGCTGCTCGAAGATTTCCTTCTGCATGAAATGGCGGTATGGACCCAATTCCAAGGCTTCTGGCACGAGGCCGGAAAGATGCGCCTGACGTTCCACTGGCTCGCCTCCCGCGCGCACGATGCGGGCGGACTCGCGGGTAAGCTCGGCAATGTCGCCTTCTTCCAGGTAAATCACCTTGCGCGTCACCTGGAGCAGCGCCGCGACATCGGAAGCTGCGTACATGCCATCTTCGCCGATACCCAACAGCAGGGGCGCGCCGTGCCGCGCCACGACCGCCCGCGCAGGATCGGAGTCCCCGATCACGCCAATCGCGTAAGCGCCTTCCAACTCGCTGACCGCCAGACGCACTGCTTCAAACAGGTCGGGCGCGGTTTGCCGTTTGTAATGGATCAGATGGGCGATGGCCTCGGTGTCGGTATCGGAGGCAAACACATAGCCATGTGCCTGCAAACCGGCCCGGATCGACTCGTAATTTTCGATGATGCCGTTATGCACCACGGCCACCCCCGCCGACAGATGTGGATGGGCATTGCGCTCCGACGGCGCGCCGTGCGTCGCCCAGCGCGTATGGGCAATGCCGAGGCAAGCCGACAGGCTGCTCGACTCGACCCGCGCCGCCAGTTCGGCGACACGGCCACAAGCCCGCAAGCGGATGAGCTTGCCGGAATCTTCACCCTCATCACCGAGCACGGCCAGCCCGGCAGAATCGTAACCACGATATTCGAGCCTGCTCAATCCCTCGATGAGCACGGGGATGATATTACGGGTGGCGATAGCAACAACGATGCCGCACATGCGGTTTTCTCCATATGAGCGGGTCAACCGCCCTTTTTAGTGGGACGTGTCCAGCCCGCGTAACTTTGCTGCCGGGCGCGCGACACCGTGAGTTGATCGGGCGGCGCGTCGCGCGTGAGCGTCGTGCCCGCACCGAGCGTCGCACCACGGCCAACCCGCACGGGCGCGACCAGTTGGGTATCGGAACCAATGAATACATCGTCGCCGATCTCGGTACGATATTTGTTGGCTCCATCGTAATTGCATGTGATGGTTCCCGCGCCGATGTTGACGCGAGTCCCTACATCAGCATCTCCAATATAGGATAAATGGTTGGCCTTGGAATCTTCGGCGATATGGCTGTTCTTGATCTCGACGAAATTACCGATATGCACGCCGTCAGCCAGCACGGTTCCGGGCCGGGTACGGGCAAATGGCCCGAGCACGCAATCCTGCCCCGTCACTGTGCCGTCGAGATGCGAAAATGGCGCCACGCGCGTCCCGCTGCCAATCCGGACATCGCGGAGCACGCAATTCGCGCCCACGACGACACCGTCGCCCAATTCGACCCGCCCCTCGAATACGCAATTGACGTCGATCTCGACATCGCGCCCGCAGAGGAGTTCTCCGCGCACATCGAACCGCGCCGGGTCGATGAGCGTCACTCCGGCATCCATGAGTCCACGGGCAATGGACGCCTGGAACATCCGTTCAAGGGCGGCCAGTTGCGCCTTGCTGTTTACACCGAGAGTCTCGGAGGCATCATCAGGCGCGACGGTGGCAATTTCCACGCCATCGCCAACCGCAAGGCCGATGATGTCGGTCAGGTAATACTCGCCTTGAACATTATCGTTGCCGATGCGCCCCAACCAGTCGCGCAACCTGCCTGCAGGCGCAACGAGAATGCCGGTATTGACCTCGCGCACACGGCGCTCGTCGGAAGTCGCGTCCTTCTCTTCGACGATGCGCGCCACCCGCCCCGCGCCATCGCGCAGGATGCGCCCATAGCCTTCCGGGTCATCGAGTTCGACCGTCAGCAAGGCCAGCTTATCCTGCCCTGCCGCATCCATCAGGCGCGCGAGCGTATGCGCGCCGATCAGGGGCACATCGCCGTAGAGCACCAGCACCCTCGATCCAGCGGACAAATACGGCACTGCCTGTTGCACCGCATGCCCCGTCCCGAGTTGCGGGCTTTGCTCTGCCCAAACGAGATCGGGCGCATCGAGCCGCGCGCGCACCGTCTCGCCGCCATGACCGTGAACGACACAAATCCGTCGCGCCCCAAGCATGCGGGCGCTCGCCAGCACATGAGCAAGCAAGGGCCGGCCCGCGAGGGGTTGCAATACTTTGGGTAAAGCCGAGTGCATGCGTTTGCCCTGCCCGGCGGCAAGAATTACGACTTCCATGAGATTCCCAAGGAAAAAACTTTATAAGTCTATCACTTGGCAAACCCGCCTGAACGTCGGCACACATGCCCTCTCCCCAGCCGAATGGTTCAAAATGCCTGTACAAAAACGACCCATATCAATTTTTTAACAATCCGGACTTCTTTACGGTATGCTGATAAATAGCGCTACTGGGAGCGAAAATACCCAGTAAATCAACCATCATAAAAAGGGAGACTCTTGCACATGAAATCCATTCTCGTCCTCAACGCAGGTTCATCGAGCCTGAAATTCGCCGTTTTTCCGCTGGAACCCACGCTGGCCGAACATCCCGCGCTTTCGGGCCAGATCGAAGGTATCGGGGCCACTCCCAAACTTTCCGCTAAAACATCCGACGGAAAACGCTTCAAGGAAGATGTCGCCCTCAAAGGCGATCTGACTGAACAGCACCAGGAATCCCTCTCCTACCTGTTCCGCTGGTTAGAGACCAACGCGCCGGAGCTGAAAATCTCCGCTGCGGGCCATCGCGTGGTACATGGTGGAGAAGGCTACAGCGCTCCGGTCAAACTCGATGCCGCCATTCTGGCCAAACTCGAAACTCTCATCCCTCTCGCGCCCCTGCACCAGCCGCACAACCTGCGCGCGGTGAGCAGCATTTTCAAACTACTGCCCAATGTCCCTCAGGTCGCCTGCTTCGACACCGCCTTTCACCGGCACAATCCCGAAGTTGCGCAGATTTACGGCCTGCCGCGCGCACTCACACAGGGCGGCATCAAGAGCTACGGCTTCCACGGCCTGTCCTATGACTACATCACTCGCACCCTGCCAGAGGTCATCGGGGAAAAAGCCAAAGGGGCTATCGTCATCGCCCACCTGGGCAACGGCGCGTCGATGGCCGCCGTGCGCGACGGCACGGGCGTGGCGACGACGATGGGCTTTTCCACCATCAACGGGCTGCTCATGGGAACCCGTTGCGGCTCCATCGACCCCGGCGTACTGCTCTACCTGATCGACCAGAAAGGCATGGACTACAAGGCGCTCACCCAGTTGCTGTACAAAGATTCGGGCCTGCTGGGCGTCTCCGGGTTCAGCCAGGACATGCGCGACCTGCTGGCCTCGGACGCGCCCGAAGCCCGTGAAGCGGTCGATCTCTTCTGCTACCGGATTGCCCGTGAACTGGGTTCGCTCGCGGCAGCGGCAGGCGGGCTGGACGCGCTGGTCTTCACCGGCGGCATTGGCGAACACGCTGCCGCTATCCGCGAGCGCGTCTGCGCCCTCTCGGCCTGGCTTGGCATCGACATCGACCCAGCCGCCAACGGCGAAGACAAACTGCGCATCGACAGCCCGAAGAGCCGTGTCGCCGTCGCCGTCGTGCCTACAAACGAAGAAGGCATGATCGCCCGCTACACTGCCGAAGTTTTGAAACTATAAAGGGAGGGATTATGGCTTACAAAGTTCCCATCGGCATTTCCAACAAACACCTGCATCTGTCCGAGCAGGCGTTGGCGGCACTGTTCGGCGAGGGATACAAACTCACGCCGTACAAAGAACTCGTGCAGCCGGGACAATATGCCGCGCATGAACAGGTCGACATCATCGGCCCCAAGGGTTCGTTCAAAAACATCCGCGTCATTGGGCCAATCCGCCCGCAGACGCAGGTCGAAGTTTCCCTGACGGACGCGCGCACGCTCGGCATCGAGCCGCCCGTGCGGGAGTCCGGCAAGTTGGAAGGTTCTCCCGGCGTCAGGCTCGTCGGCCCCAAGGGCGAAGTCGAATTGGATTTCGGCGCGATTGTGGCGCTGCGCCACATCCACCTTTCGCCCGAACAGGCCAGGGAAGCGGGGCTTCAGGATAAAGACCTCGTCGATGTCAAAACCAGCGGAAAAAGGCCGCTGATTTTTGAAGACGTGCTCATCCGTTCCGGGGAGGGTCACTTCCGCGAGTTCCACATCGACACCGACGAAGCCAATGCAGCGGGCATCGCCAACAACGACGAAGCGGAAATCATCAGAAAGAAAAACTAACCGTCATCGCAAGCGAAGCAATCCAGGCATCTTTTGCTGGATTGCTTCGTTGCTGTGCTCTTCGCAATGACGGCGGTTCGTTCAACGGCGCGATGGTTTGAGTCTGTGCAGTTGCCAAGGCATGACCGAGGGTTCGTGAAAAACGGGTTCTGCCTGTGGCATCCCCGACCAGACCCACTCTATCAGCGCGTCCTGTGCCTTTTGTGAACTACCCGCCTCGGGGTGATTGATCATCATCACCACAGCATAGCGATGCCCTGTCTGGTCGAGCACGTAACCCGCGATAGACTTCACGTCATTGATCGTGCCCGTTTTCAGATGCGCATACCCGTTTGCGGGGCTGTCACCCAAACGGCGGCGCGCCGTGCCGTCACGTCCGGCGACAGGCAGCGAAGCGATGAAATCCGGCATCCACGGACGCTGCCAGGCGCGAATCAACAAGGTTCCAAGAGTATCCGCACGGACGCGGGCGTTGCGGGACAATCCCGAGCCATTGTCGATCTCCAGCCCGGAAGTCTCGATGTTCGCCTCAGCCAGACTCCGGCGCGCAACGTCGTTTCCAGCAGCCACCATATCGGCATACGTTTTTGCATTGGCAGCCGACGCAAAACGTTCGCGCCCCACTTGAGCCAGCAATTGCCGGGCAATGACGTTGCTCGACCATTTATTCATGGTACGCACGACCTCGGCCAGCGGCATGGACTCGTCGGAAATCAAGACTTGCGCGTCAGCAGGGGTGAGGCCGTTTTTCACTTGTCCGAGCACCGTCCCACCCAATTCCCACCATAAAGCCCGCACCATCAGTATGTCGTAATCAGGCGGCGCAAACGGTGATGTCGCCCAGACGCGCGACCCGCAACTGGCGGGCAAGCTGCCCGTGAGCACCAACTGGCCTTTCTGCCCAGTGCTCGCTTTGAGATCACGATACCAAGGCTCGCAGTTCCCGCCTGAGGTGACAATCTGGTTATCAATCTCCATCCCCGCCAGCGGCGGCTCTGCGACCAGCTTGACGGCATCCTGTGGGCGGGAGCCGGGAAGGAGCATCAACTCCTGCGTATTGAAATGAATCAACAATCCGTCTGGGCCACTGTTGTATGGGCGCAGGCCCTTTCCGTCGAAGGCAAAGGGATCGTGCGCGGGCAGCGTCAGTGCCGAACGATCGAGCACGATGTCACCCGCAATCCTGGAAAAACCCAGGCTGCGCAGCCGTCGAAACATTCGCCAGACCCGCTCATACGTCAGCACCGGATCACCGTCGCCCACCAGGTAAACGTTGCCCATCAGGATGCCGTCTTCCCGGAGGGTTCCAGTGGTTGCGATGCGGGTCGTCCAGCTTCGCTCGGCCCCGAGCGTTTCCATCGCGGCAAAGGTCGTTACAACCTTCATCACTGAAGCGGGATTCATTGGCCGTTCGGCATTCAACGCCAGCGTTGGCTGTTTCGCGTCCACCGGCTGAACCCATACTGCCACTGCATCCGCCGGAATATTGGCACGCTCAAGCTCTGCCCTCACAGCGGGCGGCAGCGTCCCCACCGGAGCCGCCTGCGCGTGTGTCTGCACCAGAATGAAGAGCGCGAAGATCAACGCGCACGGCACGGGTACAAAAAAGGAAGGGCGTAACCGGGACGGCATATGGATGAACGATGATAATGTTAATGTAGGAAACACCGCGCTAAGACCTGACAACATCGCCATTACCCCAACAAAGAATGAAATGAGCGGATTTGGGCATTACGACCGTACCGTTGCAGAACTTATGAAGGAAATTGCCACTTGCTGCATTTTGCTCGAACTGGATTGGAAAGATGCAATCCAAGTACAAACGCTGGTCAACGAATCTCTGCGTTGTACGTCTGAACAGCGTCTCGCCATGCTGCGCGCCCTGGATGAACGAACGAAAACCCAGGGCAAACTGTTCGCACTCCTCACCTTATTGCTCGACGTTTCGCGCCAGAGCGCCCAAGCCGGCGTCCTGGTCACAGGTTCCGGACTCTGGCAGGCATTGAACCGAGCCTTCATCGCAGCCTATGGCTGGCTCGACGGCAACGGGCATTCCAGCGCGTAAAGCGATTCCACCGTCTCCCTGGCGCGCACGAGATGAACTTCCTGCCCGTCGACAAGCACTTCGGCGGCGCGCGGACGGGAATTGTAGTTGGAACTCATACTCATCCCGTAAGCGCCCGCCGACAGCAGCGCGAGAAAATCCCCCTCTTCCACAGCCAGATCACGGCCGCGCGCGAGAAAATCCCCGCTCTCGCAAATCGGCCCCACGACATCGACCATCCTCTTGGGCACGTCGCGCGCGGCAAGCTCCACCACCGCATGCCAGCCACCGTAAAGCGACGGACGGAGCAGATCATTCATTGCCGCGTCGACAATGGCGAAATTCTTTTCCTCGCCCGGTTTCAGATACTCGATGCGCGTGAGCAGCAGACCGGCGTTCCCGGTGAGCGAACGCCCCGGCTCGAAACACAGCTCTTCCGGCCTGTCCTCAAAGAGTTTCAGCAAGGGCGCAAGATAAGCGTCCACCGTGGGAGGCGCTTCGTCCCGGTAGCGGATGCCAAGCCCGCCGCCGAAGTCGATATGTTCCAGATGGATGCCTTCCTTCGCAAGCCGGTCGACAAGATCGAGCATCCGGCGCGCGGCTTCCACCATCGGCGCGGAATCGAGCAGTTGCGAGCCGATGTGGCAGTCAATGCCGCAAACGCGCAGATGGGGCAAAGCCGCCGCGCGCCGATAAAGCGCCAGCGCATCCCCGAACGCCACCCCGAACTTGTTGCTCTTCAGTCCCGTCGAAATATAGGGATGCGTTTTCGGGTCGACATCCGGATTCACCCGCAGCGCAACGGGAGCTGTCTTGCCCGTCTCTGCCGCAATCCCGTTCAGCCGCTCAAGCTCAGTAGCGGATTCCACGTTGAAACAACGAATCCCCGCCTCCAGCGCCTGACGCATCTCCGCGCGGCTTTTGCCCACGCCCGAAAACACCACACGATCCGCGCGTCCCCCGGCAGCCAGCACCCGCGCCAGTTCCCCGCCAGAGACAATATCGAACCCGGCTCCAAGCCGCGCGAACACCGAAAGCACGCCAAGATTGGAATTCGCCTTGACCGAGCAACACACCAAGGAGCGCCGCGCACCGAGCGCGCGCCGGTACGCATCGTAAGCGTCCGTGAGCGCCGCGCGCGAATACACATACACAGGGGTTCCGAAACGCTCGGCGACATCGGCCAGAGCAACCTGTTCGACCAACAACCCGCGTGGACTGCGGGCAAGCGTCGGCATAGGAAACGAAAAATCCTGATTCATGTTTTACTCGGAGGCGTCGGTGGCAGGGGAATCGGCATCAGCGGGAGGCGCGGCTGTGGGAGATGCGTTAGTGGGAGATGCGTGAGTGGCCGCCGGATTGGTTGGCGGCAAATGAAGGGGGCCTTTGATACCGCAAGCCGATAAGAGCAGGGCGCACGCTGCCGCAGCCATCAATACACGCATAATGACGAACTCTCCCATAAAGCTGGAATGTTAACACGCACTCACTCGACTGACCGGGCATCCGACAAACCAAATCACAACCGACACGCCCTTGCGGTCATATAATCCCGCTCCAACACATTCCCCTTACCGCCCAGAGGCTCCCATGTCTGCCCTGTCTTCCTCTGCCACACCCGCGCTGAAAGCCGAAATCCTTGCCGAAGCCCTGCCCTACATCCGCCGTTTTTCCAACAAGACCATCGTCATCAAGTACGGCGGCAACGCGATGACCGACCCGCATCTCAAGGATTGCTTCGCCCGCGATGTCGTTCTTCTCAAACTCGT
>WRJU01000174.1 GCA_009778425.1 Pseudomonadota bacterium | reverse complement strand
GGGGAAACGATCAACGACCTCTACAGTTGGATGGACCCGCGCTATCTCTCCGCCCGCGCTTTCTCCATGCCTACCGAAGAAGAACTGGCACACCCCTTCATGTGGCGCTTCTGGAATGGGCTGCCGCCGAAAGGGCGAATCGGCATTTTTTCCGGCTCCTGGTATTCAAGGCCCATCCACCGGCGCATCATCGGGGAAATCGACCAGGCGTTTTTCGACCAGCGTATCGACCAGATCAACCGCTTCGAGGCGATGCTGGCGAACGAAGGGGCGCTGATCCTGAAGTTTTGGCTCCATCTCACAAAAGAAGGGCAGAAGAAGCGTTTCAAGGCCCTGGAAAAAGACCCCCGTACCGCTTGGCGCGTCACCAAGGCAAGCTGGGATCGCTTGAAGACTTACGACAAGCTCCAGGAAGTGGCCTCCCATCTGTTGCGCCTGACAAATACCTCTTGGGCGCCGTGGACCGTAGTGGAGAGCGCAAACGATTTATATCGCTCGCTCACGGTCGGCAAGCTGGTACTGGATGCGTTGCAGAAACGGCTCGCGGATCAGAAAGAGCGCGAATATCCGGTTGCGCCCCCGATCTCGCCCAGGACGGGCTCGTTGGATGTGCTTACGGCGCTCGACCTCAAGCAGAGTTTGGATCGTAAAACCTACCAACTACGACTTGCCGGGGCGCTGGGGCGGCTTTCCGAACTCGTCCGTTTGCCGGAGTTCTCAAAGCATTCACTGATTCTCGTCTTCGAGGGGTCGGATGCTGCCGGCAAGGGCGGAACCATCCGGCGGATGTCGCGCGCGTTCGATGCCCGCCAGTACCAGATCATGACGGTCGCTGCGCCAACCCAGGAAGAACTGGCGCAGCCCTACCTGTGGCGCTTCTGGCGGAACGTGCCCAAGAAAGGGCGCGTTGCGATTTTCGACCGTTCCTGGTACGGGCGGGTGCTGGTGGAGCGGGTGGAGGGCTTTTGCACGGAGGCCGACTGGTTGCGCGCTTATTCGGAGATCAACGATTTTGAGCATGAACTCATGGGGGATGGCGCGATCGTCCTCAAGTTCTGGCTGCAAATCTCTGAAGATGAGCAGTTGAAGCGTTTCAAGGAGCGCGAGGCAACGGCCTTCAAGCGTTACAAGATTACGGACGAGGACTGGCGCAACCGCGAAAAATGGGATGATTACCACCAAGCCGTCTGCGATATGGTAGAACGTACCAGTACCGGGCTGATTCCCTGGACGCTGGTGGAAGCCAACGACAAGCAGTTCGCGCGCGTAAAGGTGCTGGAAACGGTGTGCGACAGGCTGGAGGGAGTGTTGCTCGGCAAGAAGGATGAGCCACATGAAATACGCGATGGAAATAAAAGCAAAATAAAACTGGAAAAAACGGAGGGTAAAAGCAAAGACTGATGGATGCCCGGCCACGTTCTTTCCGCCGTCCGCTGATCGCGGCCCTGTGTCTGGCCGGTTTCGCCGCGCTAGGGGCTGTCGCTTGGCGCGCCAACCACGCGCAACCTGCATCTTCGCCGACAGCGGGAGCAGGGACGACCGTTTCCCGGCCCGCGCAGCAAGTGACCCAGGTAGAAGTGGCGAAGGTCACGGTGCGGGAAATCGCCGACGACGTTTCGGCGGTGGGGACGCTGGTTTCCAACGGTTCGGTCATCCTGCGCCCGGAAGTGGCCGGACGGGTAGCCGTCATTCGTTTCCGGGACGGCATGGCCGTGCGCAAGGGCGATGTGCTGGTGGAACTGGATGCCGCCGTGCAGTCCGCCGAGGCGCGGCAGGCGCAGGCGGAATTGTCACTGGCAAAAGCCAACGCCGACCGGGTCGAGGATTTGTTCGCGCGCCAGTTCGTGAGCGGCAGCGCCCGCGATGAAGCCGTCTCCCGTCTCGAAGTGGCGCGCGCCAATGTCGCGCTCGCCCAGGCGCGGCTGGAACGTACCCGCATCCGTGCGCCTTTCGACGGCATCGTTGGCATTCGCAAGGTCAATGTCGGCGATTACGTCCGGGATGGCGACGCGCTCATCAATATCGAGGATATTGCCGTTCTCAAGCTCGATTTCCGGCTCCCGGAGCTTTACCTGTCAAGGGTGAGGCCGGGGCAGGAACTGGAAGTGACGAGCGATGTGATGCCAAACATGGTTTTCCCGGCCCAGGTGGAGGCGATAGACCCTCTCGTGGATGCCGAGGGGCGGGCGGTACTGTTGCGCGCCCGACTTGCCAATGACGAGGGGCGGTTAAGGCCGGGCGTGTTTGCCCGTGTGCGCCTGATCGTCGAGCGGCGCGACAATGTGATGCTGATACCGGAATCCGCGCTGATTCCCGCGCCGGGTCAGACGCAGTACGTATTCCGGGTCAATGAAGGGATTGCGCGCCAGGTAGGGGTCAGGATCGGCATGCGCCGCACGGCGGAAATCGAAATCGTCGAGGGGCTTGCGCCCGGCGACCTGGTGGTCGCCGCCGGGCAGTTCAAGCTGCGTGACGGCGCGCCGGTGGCGGTGACGGGAGCAGGCATCGACACCGCGAAGCCTGAGCCTGGAACTCTTTCCGTCGTCAAGGACTGAACGGGGAGGACGCGGGCCATCATGGGAGTTTCCGAGCTTTGTATTCGGCGGCCCGTGTTTGCCACCGTGCTGTCGCTGGTGGTGTTGCTCGTCGGGTTGATGTCGTTTTCAAGGCTGACGGTGCGCGAATATCCCAATATCGACGAACCCGTCGTCACCGTCACCACCACGTATACCGGAGCCAGCGCTGAAATCATCGAGTCGCAGGTCACCAAGCCGCTGGAAGATTCAATAGCCGGGATCGAGGGGGTGGACGTACTTTCTTCGATCAGCCGTTCCGAGAGCAGCCAGATCATGGTGCGCTTTCGCATCGAGCGCGACGCGGACAGCGCTGCCGCCGATGTGCGCGACCGCGTCTCCAGGGTGCGGAAACGCTTGCCCGATGACATCGACGAGCCGGTGATTGCCAAGGTTGAGGCCGACGCCAATCCGATCATCTGGCTCGCTTTCTCGTCCGACCGGCACGATCCGCTGGAGATGAGCGACTTCGCCAACCGCATCATCAAGCCCCGGCTGCAAACCCTGCCGGGCGCGGCGGACGCGCGGGTGTACGGCGAGCGCCGCTACTCGATGCGCGTCTGGCTCGACCGCGCCCGCCTCGCGGCCTTCGGCCTCACTCCACAGGATGTTGTAGACGCCATTGCGCGCCAGAACGTCGAACTCCCGGCAGGGCGGATCGAGAGCCGCGAACGCGAATTCGAGGTCGTGGCTCAGACTAATCTGGACGAACCCGCGCAGTTCGAGGCGGTCGTCCTGCGTCAGGCCGCTGCCCCAGGCAGCTACCCGGTGCGCATCCGGGACGTGGGCTGGGTGGAAGTGGGCGCGGTCAATGAACGCAGTATCGTGCACTTCATGGGCCTTCCTGCGGTATCCATCGGGCTTATCAAGCAATCTACCGCCAACCCGCTCGATCTCAAGCGCGCGCTGGTCAGGATGTTGCCCGAGCTGGAAGGCGAACTGCCGGAAGGCATGAAGATGACCATCACCAACGATTCGACGATTTTCATCGATCGTTCCATCGAGGCGGTGTTCTCTACCATTTGGGAAGCCGTGTTGCTGGTGGCTGCCGTATGCCTGTTTTTCCTGCGCAACTGGCGTGCGATGCTGATCCCGCTGGTGACGATACCCGTGTCGCTGATCGGCGCTTTCGCCTTGATGTTCGCCTTCGGTTTCTCGGTCAACACCCTGACCCTGCTGGCGCTCGTGCTCGCCATCGGGCTGGTGGTGGATGACGCCATCGTGATGCTGGAAAACATCTTCCGCCATATCGAGAACGGCATGCCGCCACTGGAGGCGGCGTTCAAGGGGGCGAAGGAAATCGGTTTCGCCATCATAGCGATGACCATCACGCTGGCCGCCGTCTACACCCCCGTGGCGTTCATGACGGGAAGGACGGGCAAACTCTTCTCCGAATTTGCGCTCACGCTCTCCGGCGCGGTGCTCGTTTCCGGGTTCGTCGCGCTGACCCTTTCCCCGATGATGTGTTCGCGTCTGCTGCGACATGAGAGCAAGCATGGCGCGATCTATGAGGCCATAGAAGGCTTGCTCGTCTGGCTCATTGCGTTCTATCGCCGCGCGCTCGTGAAAATGCTCGGTATGCGTTGGGTGGTGCTGCTGTCGTTCGCAGTGCTGGCGGTGCTGGGCTTGGTGCTGCTTGGGCAACTGAAGTCCGAACTTTCGCCAATCGAGGATCGCGGTCGGATCATGGTGCAATTCCGGGGGCCGGAAGGGGCCACCATCGACTACATGACGCGCTATTCGGAAGAAATCGGCAATATCTTCGCTACCACTGCCGATGTCGAAGGCTACCAGGTCATGACCGGGAACCCCACGGTATCGCAGGGGCGCAGTTTCGTAAGTTTTGTCGATTGGTCGCAGCGCACCCGCAAAACCCAGGAATTTGCCGCCGAAATGCAGCCGCGCCTGCGTGCCATACCGGGTATCAATGCCTTCCCGATATTGCCCGCCGCTTTTGGCCAAAGCCCGCGTGTGCGCCCGGTGAGCTTCGTCATCGCCTCGTCGGGATCGTGGGAAGAACTGAACCGCGTCACCGAAGAGATGCTGGAAGCCATGAATGCGCATCGGGGGTTCGTTTCGCCCGATACCGATCTCCAACTCACCAAGCCGGAACTGTCCGTATCGGTCGACCGCGACAAGGCCGCCGACCTTGGGATTTCCATTTCTGTTATCGGCCAGACGCTGGAAACCATGCTTGGCGGGCGCCAGGTGACACGCTACAAGCAAAATGCCGAACAGTACGATGTCATCGTTCAGGTCAAGGCGGAAGGCCGTGTCGATCCACGCGACATCCACGATATTTTTGTGCGGGGAAAAGGTGGGCAAATGGTTCCGCTTTCCAACCTCGTGACCGTGCGTGAGACGGTTAGCCCGCGTGAACTCAATCATTTCGGGCAGCGCCGCGCCGTGACCATCACCGCGAACCTCACCCCGGATTTTGCGCTCGGCGAGGCGCTTGACTGGATGGACGCCACGGCGGCGCGCATCCTGCCTTCCGGTTATTCCACCGATTACGATGGCATGTCACGCGAGTTTAAGACGAGTTCCGCGAGCCTTGCGCTCACCTTCGCGCTTGCGCTCGCGTTCATTTACCTGGTGCTTTCCGCGCAATTCGAGAGTTTTCTGAATCCCTTCATCATCATGCTCACCGTGCCGCTCTCGATGGCGGGCGCGCTCGGTGCGTTATGGCTGACCGGCGGCACGCTCAACGTCTACAGCCAGATCGGCCTTGTCACTCTGATCGGTCTCATTACCAAACACGGTATTCTCATCGTCGAATTCGCCAACCAGCTAGGCGCAACGGGCAAAGATGTGTTGGAGTCCGTGATCGAAGCCGCCGTATTGCGGCTGCGTCCCATCCTGATGACTACCGGCGCGATGGTTTTGGGTGCGATTCCGCTGGCCTTTGCCACCGGCGCGGGCGCAGAGAGCCGCCAACAAATTGGCTGGGTAATCGTCGGCGGTTTGCTGCTTGGTACTTTTTTCACGCTCTTTGTCGTGCCTACGGTCTACACTTTAATTGCGCGCAGGCATCGTGTGGCTGAAGCCGCGCCTGAAGCGTGAAACGACAGGAGTAGACGATGATGGACGCCTTACGAACAATCTCCGCTGGTTTCGAGAATGCTCAGAACGTGCAGAATGCCCGTGCCGCCCAGGCCGTCGTGTCGCCGCGCGAACGTGACGGCACTCAGCCGCCCCGGTCGGAACAATCAGGCATCACACCTTCTGCGCGGGTCGAACTCAGCGAAGCGGCCCGCGCGGCCTCGCGTTCCGGATTGTCTTCCCTGCCGCCGCCGATGCCTGCCAACACGCCCGCCGCGCCTGTGCAGACACAGGAAGCGGTTTCCCGCACCGGATCGGTCGGAAACACCGACCGCACGGAAAGGCAGGACGCCGCCGCCTTTACTGCCTCCAACCGCGAGGCCGTGCAGCGTTACATGGAAAACGCCAACAACAAACTTCCCCCTGGACAAAGCGGCCCATCGTCGGTACGAGTTTCGGCCTGAGTTTTGGCGACCAATTTGCTTGCGACGTTGTTATTTCCAACTCCGTGCATCTGTCATCCCGCTATGCCGCAGCAGCGCATCCACTGATGGCGCGCGGCCACGGAAGGCGGTGAAGGAATCGATTGCAGGGCGGCTGCTGCCGACGGCGAGGATTTCGCGCCAGAAACGCTCGCCGGTAGCGGGGTCGAGCAGGCTGTGCACACCGTCAGCCTGCTTGCCTTCTTCGGCGGCTTCTTCAAAGGCCGCGAAGGCGTCGGCGGAAAGCACTTCGGCCCATTTGTAGCTGTAATAGCCCGCCGCGTAACCGCCCGCGAAGATGTGCGAAAAGCTGTGCGGGAAGCGATGCCAGACCGGGGGAAACAGCACGGCGACCTCGCGCCGGACATCATCGAGGATCGCCAGCACATGTTCGATGGGTATATCGCCGGAGGCCGCCGTGTCGCTGTGCAGGAGCAGGTCGAACAGGGCGAGCTCGATCTGGCGCGCCATCTGCATGCCGCTCTGGAAGTTGCGCGCGGCAATCATTTTGTTGTAGAGCACGCGTGGGAGCGGCTCGCCAGTGTCGACGTGTGCGGTCATCATCGAGAGCACGTCCCATTCCCAGCAGAAGTTTTCCATGAATTGGCTGGGAAGTTCGACAGCATCCCATTCCACGCCGTTGATGCCGGAGACGGCCAGCTCGTCGGCACGGGTCAGCAGGTGGTGCAGGCCGTGGCCGGTTTCGTGGAAGAGGGTGAGGACGTCATCGTGGGAGAATGTGGCCGGTTTGCCATCGACAGGGCCGGGGAAATTGCACATGAGCCAGGCCACGGGCGTGGTGAGGCCGTCAAGATTCTGGCTGCGGCTGCGGGCGGAATCCATCCAGGCTCCGCCGCGCTTGGTGTCGCGGGCGTATAGGTCGAGATAGAACTGGCCGATCAACTCATTGTTTTTCTCGATACGGAAGAAGCGGACGTTT
Source organism: Pseudomonadota bacterium (assembly GCA_009778425.1). Taxonomy (GTDB): domain Bacteria; phylum Pseudomonadota; class Gammaproteobacteria; order Burkholderiales; family Rhodocyclaceae; genus WRNU01. The sequence continues at coordinate 1,266 of WRJU01000174.1, read as the reverse complement.
TCGTGCCAGCCCGGCGCGCTGTCGGGGGCGATTTCGACCCCATAAAGCCGACGGATAACGGCAAAGAGGCCGTCGAGCACGCGGGGTTCGGGGAAGTATTGTTTGACTTCTTCTTCGGAGTAGGCGTAACGGCTCATCCGCAGTTTTTCCGAAGCCCAGGCAACATCCCACGGCTCCAGCGGATCGAGCCCAAGCTCTTCGCGGGCAAAGGTTTTCAGTTCGGCGAGGTCGCGCTCGGCAAAGGGTTTTGCCTTCTCCCCGAGTTCGCGCAGGAAAGCAATCGCCTGTGCGGGGGAATCCGCCATTTTCGGGACGAGCGAGACTTCGGCGTAGTTCTGGTAGCCGAGCAGTGCCGCTTCCTCGGAACGCAGGGCGAGGATGCGCCCTATCAACGGGCCGTTGTCCCATTTCGCCTTGCCGTCACCGTTTCCAGTGTCGGCATCGGTGAATTCCGAGGCGCGGGTGGCGTTGGCGCGGTACATGCGCGCGCGCAGGGCGCGGTCGTCGGCATACTGCATGACCGGTAGCCAGGAAGGGTGTTGCAGGGTGAATTTCCAGCCGGGTTTGCCGTCTCTTTCCGCCGCTGCGCGGGCGGCGGCGCGGGCGGAGGGAGGAATGCCCGCCAGCCCCGCTTCGTCGGTGATCCATTCGGCGTAGGCGTTGGTGGCATCGAGCAGGTTTTCGGAGAATTTCGCCGCCAGCCCGGAAAGCTCTTCCTGTATCGCCTTGAAGCGCGGTTTGGTTTCTTCCGGCAATTCCGCGCCAGAGAGGCGAAAATCGCGGATTTCGCGGTCGATGATGCGGCGGCGCACCGGGCTTAATGCGGTGTACTCCGGACTCGCGGCAAGCGCCTTGTACTTGCGGAAAAGAGCGATGTTCTGCCCCAGTTCGGCGAAGAAGCCGGCAACTTCCGGCAACATGGCGTTATATGCCTCGCGCCAGGGGGGGACGTCCAGCACGCCATGCAAGTGGCCGACGATGCCCCAGGCGCGATTCAGGCGTTCGCCCGTCTCGAACATCGGCGCGACGAATTCGTCCCAGTTCAAAGGTGTGGCATCGGCAGTGAGTTTGTCAATCAACGCGCCGTATTCGGTGAGCAGGGAACGAATCGCGGGGGCGACGTGCTCCGGGCGGATGTCGTCGAATCGGGGCAGCCCTGAAAAATCGAGCAGGGGGTTGGTTTGGGCAGGGAGCGGCATAGGTAAGTCTTCAGTTTTGGGTCAGCCGCGTGTAAGCCTCGCGGTACTTGGCGGCGGTACGGGCAAT
>WRJU01000173.1 GCA_009778425.1 Pseudomonadota bacterium | reverse complement strand
ATGTCCGTGATGAATCCCGCGATGTGATCCTTGAAGCCGATGGTGTCCGCCGGGGACAGGTCATGGGCGACGATGACGGTTCCGAGCCCATCCTTGCGCTTCGGGGGCAGCGGGCCGGGGTCGCCGAGCAGCGTCTTCACCAGCCGTTCGACGACCTGCACCACGTCGGCCTTGCGCTCGCGCAGGTAGGGGTCTTCGATCTGGCGGAATTGTTCCACCACCGATTCCATTTGCTGCACCAGCGCCCATTCGGCGTTGTAATGATGCTCCTTGATTTTGTTGCGCGCGGCTTCGATCAGCACGGGGTCTTCCAGCATCATCCGTTGCAGGTCGATGAACGCGCCTATTTCGCTGTGCGGTTGGGCGACAGCGGCAGAGGCTTTCAGCCCGAGCAGTTCGCCGTCTACGGAAGCGACGGCGTTGTCGAAGCGTTCGATTTCGGCTTTGAGATGGCGTGGTGCAATTTGGTAATGATTGACTTCAAGAAGCGCGCGCGAGACCAGGTGCGCATGGCCGATGGCGATGCCCTGTGAGACCGGTAGGCCATGTACGGTGAAACTCATCGCGGCTCCCCTCTTGTTCTTTTATTACTCTTCCTCGCCAAAGCGGTCGGCGATCAGTTCAACGATGCGCGCCATCGCTTCGTCGGCATCCTTGCCCACGGTTTCGATGGTGAGCGTAGCGCCCTGTGCGGCGGCGAGCATCATCAATCCCATGACGCTTTTCGCGCTGACCCGTCGCCCATCACGCTCCAGCCAGACTTCTGAGACAAAATCGTTTGCCAGCCGCGCGAGTTTTGCCGAGGCGCGCGCGTGCAGCCCCAGTTTGTTGATGACCGACACTTCAATTTTCGGCATTGATTCCTCGAATCCCCGCACTGCATATCAGGTAGTGTCTCAGTTTGAAATTTGATTCGTAGGGGCGGCATTCTGCCGCCCGCAAAGCATGCCGCAATGAACACCGTTTGAACGGGTCGGGTAGTCCATCGGGCGGCAAAATGCCGCCCCTACAACACCATGGAATTCAAACTGAGACACTACCGCATATCATCGGTGATTGTAGCCGATGGAGAGGCAGTCTAAGATACCCAATTTTCGCCGTTTACCCGGACGGCGCGTTTCAGGAGAGCCGACATGAAGATGGCCACGCAGGCGGAAAAAGCTGTAGAGGCTGCGCCCACACCCGCTACGGTTGCGGAGGGCGAGTGTTTACATCGTCCGGTTCTTAAATCCGCCAAACTTGCCAACGTCTGTTACGACATTCGCGGCCCGGTGTTGACCCGCGCCCGGCAACTGGAGGACGAGGGGCACAGGATCATCAAGCTCAATATCGGCAATCTGGCTCCTTTCGGGTTTGAGGCCCCCGAGGAAATCCAGCGGGACATGGCTCGCAATTTGCCGAATTCATCGGGGTATTCAGATTCGAAGGGCATTTTCGCTGCACGCAAGGCGGTGATGCACTATACGCAGCAGAAGAACATCAAGGGCGTGGACGTCGAGGATATTTACATCGGCAACGGCGTCTCGGAACTCATCGTCATGTCGATGAACGCGCTTCTGGACGTAGGCGATGAGGTACTGGTTCCTGCGCCCGATTATCCGCTCTGGACGGCGGCGGTGTCGCTCTCCGGGGGGAGGCCGGTGCATTACCTGTGCGACGAGGGGACGGGCTGGTTGCCCGATCTGGCCGATCTTCGCAGCAAGATTACTTACAATACGCGCGGCATCGTCGTCATCAATCCGAATAATCCGACCGGGGCGATTTATCCGGATGAAGTATTGCGGGAAATCATTGCCATCGCGCGTGAACACAGCCTCATTCTCTATTCCGATGAAGTTTATGACAAAGTGCTTTACGAGGGCGCGACGCACACTTCGCTCGCGGCGCTCTCCGAGGATGTGCTGACCATCGTTTTCAACGGGTTGTCGAAGAATTACCGCGCCTGCGGTTATCGCGCCGGATGGATGGTGGTGTGTGGCGACAAGCGGCACGCGCAGGATTACATCGAGGGGCTGGATATGCTGGCTTCGATGCGCCTGTGCGCGAATGTGCCCGGCCAGTACGCGATTCAAACTGCGCTCGGTGGCTACCAGAGCATCAACGAGTTGATCTGCGAGGGCGGCAGGCTGCGCCATCAGCGTGATCTGGCCTGGGAACTGCTCACCGCGATTCCGGGAGTTTCCTGCGTCAAACCCATGTCCACGCTTTACATGTTTCCAAAGCTCGACTCCCGGATGTATCCGATTGCGGACGACCAGGCGTTCATCACTGAACTGCTGGAAACCGAACGGGTGCTGCTGGTGCAGGGGACGGGCTTCAACTGGCCGCGCCCCGATCATTTCCGGCTCGTCTTTTTGCCGTATGAGGAGGACTTGCGCGAAGCCATCGGGCGCATCGCGCGGTTTCTCGAAGGCTATCGCAAACAGCATGGTACGCTGTAGAAAGAGGGCTGCGCGGGAATGAATCAGAGTCTCCCCAATCAATTTATGATAAACGCATAATAACGGAAAACTGTATGAAACCGATCAATGTAGGGCTGCTGGGCATCGGCACTGTCGGAGGCGGCGTGTTCGCCGTCCTTGAACGCAACGCGGACGAAATCGCCCGTCGGGCGGGGCGCGAGATTCGCATTACCGCTGTTGCGGACAGAGACACCGAACGCGCGCGGCGTCTTACTGGCGGAGCCGTGAAACTCACCGACGATGCCTTCAGCGTGACGAACGACCCGGAAATCGACATCGTGGTCGAGTTGATCGGCGGAGTAACCGTGGCGAAAGACCTGGCGCTGTCGGCCATCGAAAGCGGCAAGCATCTCGTTACCGCCAACAAGGCGCTCCTGGCCGTGCATGGCAACGAGCTTTTCGCCGCCGCGCGCCGTCGCGACGTGATGGTGGCTTTTGAAGCGGCAGTGGCCGGGGGGATTCCCATCATCAAGGCGTTGCGCGAGGGCTTGTCCGCCAATCGCATCGAGTGGGTAGCGGGCATCATCAACGGTACGACCAATTTCATCCTGTCGGAAATGCGGGATAAAGGGCTGCCTTTTGACGAGGTCTTGAGGCAAGCGCAGCGCCTGGGGTATGCCGAGGCCGATCCTACGTTCGACATCGAAGGGGTAGATGCCGCGCACAAGGCGACGATCATGAGCGCCATCGCCTTCGGCATCCCGATGCAGTTCGACAAGGCGCACATCGAGGGTATTTCCCGGCTCGAATCGGTCGACATTGCCTATGCCGGGCAACTGGGATACCGGATCAAGCTGCTCGGCATTGCGCGCAAGCGCCCGGAGGGAATCGAATTGCGCGTGCACCCGGCGCTCGTGCCCGCCAGCAGGTTGCTGGCCAACGTCGAAGGGGCAATGAATGCGGTGCTGGTGCAAGCCGACGCCGTGGGGGCGACGCTCTATTACGGCAAGGGCGCAGGAGCGGAGCCGACCGCCAGCGCGGTGATTGCCGACCTCGTCGACATCACGCGGCTGCATACCGCCGACCCCGAACATCGTGTACCGCATCTCGCCTTCCAGCCGGATCAGGTGCTGGACGTGCCGGTGCTGCCCATTGAGGAGACGGTGACTTCCTACTACCTGCGCATGCGTGTGCTGGACAAGTCCGGCGTGCTCGCCGACATCACCCGTATCCTCGCCGACAGCGATATTTCCATCGACGCGATGATTCAGCGGGAAGCGGGTGAAGGCGAATCGCAGACCGACATCATCATGCTGACCCATCAGACCGTGGAGAAAAATGCCATTGCCGCCATCGCGCGCATCGAGGCGCTCGATTCGGTGCAGGGGAAGGTAACGCGGCTACGGTTGGAGACGCTGTAAGCGGGCGTGACGGGCGGTTTGGAAATGCCAGGGTAGAAATGCTAACTATCTCCGACCACAGTCGTGCTTTGAATGGGTTCTCGTATGTTTATCCGGTGCTTTCCCGGCGAGCGGGCGGGGTGTCGGTAGGCATCAACCTCAATCCGAACAATGCTTGTAATTGGCAATGCGTCTATTGCCAGGTGCCCGGCCTGATACGAGGCAAAGCGCCGAAAATCGATCTCGCAAGGCTCGAAACCGAGCTGCGCACTTTTCTCACCGCTTTGTGCCGGGGCGATTGGCTGCCCCACAACGCGCCCGAAGGGGCGCGGGTCTTGCGGGACATCGCCTTTTCGGGCAACGGCGAGCCGACCAGCGCGGTGGAATTCGCGGAGGCCGTGGCGCTGGCGGTTCGATTGCGCGCCGAATTCGGCCTGGATACGACAGTCGCCTTGCGTTTGATCACCAATGGCAGCTTGCTCGGTCAGGCACGGGTGCGGGAAGGTCTCCGCCGACTTGCTCAAGCGGGCGGCGAAGTCTGGTTCAAGCTTGATGCGGGCAGGGCGGATGCCATCGAGCGGATCAATGGAGTCAGGCTGGCTCCCAGAATGATTGCTCGTAATCTGAAGGTGTGTGCGGCTCTGTGCCCGACCTGGGTGCAAACTTGCGTTTTTCGTTGGGATGGCTTGCCGCCGGATGATGCCGAACTCGACGCCTGGCTCGATGTGCTGACGAGCATAGGTGCGGCAATCCGGGGCGTATTGCTTTACGGCGTTGCCCGACCCTCGCTACAGCCTGCGGCGGCGCGTATCAGCCCCTTGTCGGCGGAAGAATTCGACAGGATTGCGATGAGGGTCAAAGGAAAAGGGCTGACGGTTCACGTCAGCCCTTGATTGGAAGCCCGAAGAAAAAAGAGGAGAGGAAAAAACGGGGGAGGCCAGATTTGTCGCATCCGGCCTTGCTTGCTGTCCCGTTCATTCTGGTCTTCAAGCGGCTTTTTTCTTTTTTGAACTCGAAGCGCGAGCCTCTTTCTTCAGGGTTTTGTACATTTCGGGGTTGGTGGTCTTAAGGTACTCCGCGACATCGAAGTCCTCCTTTCTGACCTTGGTGATGTCGATCTGCTCGATATGCACCAGACGCAGGAGGGCTTGAACTGGGCGTGGAATATTGCGCCCGCTTTCATAGCGCGAACCACCGCTCTGGGTGACGCCGATCTTCGACCAGAACTGGGACTGGTTGAGACCAAGTTTGCGGCGGATTTCACGTACGTCAATGGGCTGTTCTGTGGCTTTCATGTCATTGTCCTTTCAGGGTTACGGGGGAGAGTCTCTCGTTGGTTGAAACTACGGCCTGTCGGTGTCCATGTGGATGTCCGAGTAGTTGAAAGTATAGTACAGTCACCGCATACAATACAATGGGAATAATTAACGACATGCGGTTATCCGCAATATCTTCGGAGGCTATCCGCGACCAATACCACATGTTTACACACAATCCATTCCGATTAAGCAATAAAAAAACAGATTATATATCAATGTATTGCGTGTATAGACCGTTAAAGTGCCAAAAAAACAACACTGCATGGACGCCACGATACCAATATCCAACAAGACCATGTAGAAAAAGCATACGGATAACCACTATGTCATTTTCTGCCTGATCGTGAAACTTTCTCTTTACAGTGTATACTAAATAAAGTATGGCATATAGAAAGCATGCGTGACAGCTACAGGGCGGAATCGTTGGAAAAATGATACAAATCACAGCCTTGGTGCGAGTTGTTCGCATTTTCGGAGTCTGGTCGCGGGCGGCCATGATCTTGCGGGCGAGGGTGGTATCATCCATCGCTTTGAAGGCGGTTCCCGCCTTTGCCGTTTAGCCGCTGTTTCTTCGCCTGATCCGTCCAACCTTGCGCCTGTCCAAGCTCAAACTCGCTGGTTTCAAGACTTTTGTCGATCCAACTACGGTGCTCATTCCGGGGAATCTGGTCGGCGTGGTTGGCCCGAATGGCTGCGGAAAATCGAATATCATCGACGCGGTGCGATGGGTGCTGGGGGAGACCCGCGCTTCGGCGTTGCGTGGCGAATCCATGCAGGACGTCATTTTCAACGGTTCCACGACCCGCAAGCCCGTGTCGCGCGCCAGCGTGGAACTGGTGTTCGACAACGCGGCCGGTCGCGCCGGGGGGCAATGGTCGCGCTACGCCGAGATTGCCGTGCGTCGTGTCCTGGAACGCACGGGCGAGTCCACCTATTACATCAACGGTCTCCATGTGCGCCGCCGGGACGTGATCGATCTTTTCCTCGGTACGGGCCTGGGGCCTCGCGCCTACGCAATCATCGAGCAGGGCATGATCTCGCGCATCATCGAGGCACGCCCGGAAGAAATACGGGGCTTTCTCGAAGAGGCTGCCGGGGTTACTCGCTACCGGGAGCGGCGGCGCGAAACCGAGGGACGGTTGTCTGACGCGCGCGACAATCTCGCCCGACTCGACGACATCCGCCTCGAATTGGGCGAGCGTATCAACCATCTCGAAGACCAGGCTGCCACCGCCGAGCGTTACCAAGCGTTCGATGCCGCCCTGCACGAGCGCCAGCAACTGCTCTGGCTCATCAAACGCAACGAGGCGCGCGCCGGACTCGACCGCGTAGCGGGAGAACTGCGCGACAGCACGGCTCGCATCGACGCCGACAATGCTCGTCTACAGGAACTGGAAAACGCGCTTGAAGAGGCGAGAGCCGGACATCTGGCTGCGTCCGAGTCCGTTCATCTCGCGCAGAGCGATTTTTTTACCGCCAGCGCGGAAGTCTCCAGGCTGGAAACTGAGTTGCAGCACTTGGGCGAGACCCGGCAAAGGCTCGAAACCCGCCTCGGGCAACTCGGCACCGAGCATGAGCATTGGCACGTCCGGCGCGAGGCGCTGGAGGCCGAGCGCGCGCGTTGGGAAGCCCTGGCCGAGAATGCTGCCTTGCGCGCCGAACAGGCAGAAGCTCGCCACCAGGAAATTGCCGACCGCCAGCCGGAACTCGAATCCGCCTGGCGCGCTGCCGATGCTACCGTGACATCGGTGCGGCGCGAACTGGCGGCAGTCGAACAGCAATTGCGGGTGGAAGAAGCCAACCGCGCCCATGCTGGGCGCGCGCTCGATGCGCTTTCCCTGCGCCGCGTGAAGCTCGACAATGAGCGCGGCGCGATTGCAGGGCCCGACCCGGCGCAACTCGCCGAGCGTCAGGCATGGCTCGATACCTTGCGCGAGCGTTGCGAGGTTCTGCAACAGGAACTGGCCGATGCGCAGGCGCGCTGGCCCGCGTTTCAGGAGGCGCTTCGAGAAGCGATAGAAGCCGAGAACATGGTACAGCGCCGCCTCACCGAATCGCGCGCGCGGCGCAACGCGCTGGTGCAGCTTCAATCCCAGGTGTCCGCGCAGGGCGAACTCGATGGCTGGCTCGTCGGCCACGGCCACGGCGATTTACCGCCGTTGTGGCGCTCATTGAAAGTCGAGGCGGGCTGGGAGACCGCGATCGAGGCCGTATTGCGCGAACGCTTGGCGGCACGACTGACGGAAGGGGGCGGCTTGCTGGCTGCCGACCTCCTCGCCGACCCGCCGCCGGACGCGCTGGCGCTTGGCTTCACGGACATCGTGCCGGGGGATGAGCTGCCCGCGCTGCCTGGCGTCGTTGCCTTGAGCGATCTGGTGATTACGGGCGATGCCACGCGGGATGCCCTGCTTGCCGACTGGCTGCGCGGCTGGTTCGCGGTCGAACGGCTCGACGACTGGCTTCCCCGCCGCGCTGCGCTGCCTCCCGGCGTGTGCCTGGTCAGCCCGCGTGGGCAGGTGTTGAGCCGTGGCATGCTGGCGCACTTCGTCCCGGATAGCCGCGCGCACGGGCTGATCGAACGGCAACGCGAAATCGACGCGCTCGCCGAGCGCCTGCGGGCGCTCGAAGACGAACTGCGCTACGCGCAGCAGACGCTGGATGGCGCGCAAAGCAAGTGCGCCGACGCACAATCCCGGATCGACGCCCTGCGAAGCGAGGCTCAGGCCGCGCAGGGGGAACGCCACGCGGGGGAAGTCGAAGTCCTCAAGCTCGTCCAGGCGGCAAATCGCGTGGAAGAGCAACGCGCACGGCTCGCAAGCGATTTCTCCGAATTGCTGCGCCAGGAAGAAGGCGAGCGCGAACGCAATGCGCAGGCCGAACTCGAACACGCCCGTGCGACAGAACTGGCTGAACTCGAACGCGTCCGTCTCGATGCCGCCATCGACGCCCTGCGCGAACGTGATAGCGCCTTACGCGACTTACGCGCGCTGGAACAGTCGCTCGCGCGCGAACTCCAGGAAGCCCGTTTTTCGGAGCGTGAATGCGCGGGCAAACTCGAAGACAACATCCGCAACCTGCAACTGGCGGGCGAAC
>WRJU01000172.1 GCA_009778425.1 Pseudomonadota bacterium | reverse complement strand
TCCGTCGATAAACTCAACCAGAAAGCCGAAGTCACCGTCCATCTGCGCGGCAAGGACATCCACGTCGAATGCGTCGATGCCGACCTGTACGCCGCCATTGATGCCTTGGCCGACAAACTCAGCCGCCAGATGCAGAAGCACAAGCAGAAAATCAGCGAACATCACCACGACTCGCACAGATTCGCGACAGAACGCTGATACTCGTTCTGTGTCCCTCCGGGAAAGCGCCATAGCGGCTGCCCAAGGCAGCCGCCCAATGCACAGACTCCATTCCATGAGCCTCATCGCCTCTATCCTGCCTTACGCCAATGTCGTGGCCGAGTCCAAGGCCACCAGTAAAAAGCGTGTTTTTGAAGAAGCCGCGTTGCTGTTTGAGGCGCAACAAGGACTCGACCGCAGTCCCGTTTTTGAAAAGCTCTTCGCCCGCGAACGCCTGGGCTCCACCGGGCTCGGCCACGGCGTCGCCATCCCGCACAGCCGCATCGAGGGACTGGACGAGGTTGCGGGCGCATTCATCCGGCTGGTCACGCCCATCCCGTTCGATGCCTTCGACGATGAGCCGGTCAGGCTCATCTTCGTGTTGCTGGTTCCCGGCAATGCCAACGACACCCATCTCAATATCCTGGCGGAGCTGGCACAAATGTTCAGCAGCCCGGCTTTTCGCGAACAACTGATTGCCGCCGCCGATACCGATGCCCTCCATGCCCTGCTGACCGGCTGGCGAGCCGACCCGGAAGACGGCGCGCCCACTTAGCCGACCCGCCGTATCCAGTATCCTTTCCAAAACAACCTCAAGGCATGCCATGACCTGCACCCCCGACTATCTGGAACGCATTCTCAACGCCAGGGTGTACGACGTTGCCATCGAAACGCCGCTCGATCTTGCCGCCGACCTTTCCGCCCGGACTTGCAACCGCATTCTCCTCAAGCGCGAAGACATGCAGCCGGTATTCAGCTTCAAGCTGCGAGGCGCCTACAACAAGATGGCGCAGCTTTCACCGCAGGCGCTCAAACGCGGGGTAATCTGCGCCTCGGCGGGCAACCACGCCCAAGGCGTGGCGCTATCGGCGCAAAAGCTCGGTACGCGAGCCGTCATCGTCATGCCCGGAACCACGCCGCAGATCAAGATCGACGCGGTGCGCGCGCGCGGCGGCGAAGTCGTCCTGGCGGGCGAATCCTATTCCGATGCCCATACCCACGCCATTGATCTCGAAAAACGCGAAAAGCTGAGTTTCGTCCACCCCTACGATGATCCGGACGTCATCGCCGGGCAAGGCACGATCGGAATGGAAATCCTGCGCGCCCATCCTGAGCCGATCCACGCCGTGTTTTGCGCAATCGGCGGCGGCGGCCTCATTGCCGGGGTCGCGGCCTACATCAAACGCTTGCGCCCGGAAATCCGGATCATCGGCGTGGAAACCGTCGATGCCAACGCGATGGCGCAATCGCTTGCCGCCGGGTATCCGGTAACGCTGGAACAGGTCGGCCTATTCGCCGACGGAACCGCCGTCAAACGCGTGGGCGATGAAACCTTCCGCCTGTGCCGACAGTACGTCGATGAGATCGTTGAAGTCGATAACGACGCCATCTGCGCCTCGATCAAGGATGTGTTTGAAGACACCCGCTCCATCCTGGAACCCTCTGGCGCGCTCGCCGTGGCCGGAGCCAAGGCTTACGCGCATCAACACAAACTGCGGGACAAGAACCTGATCGCGGTCGCCTCGGGGGCGAACATGAATTTCGACCGCCTGCGCTTCGTTGCCGAGCGCGCCGAACTGGGCGAGCAGCGCGAAGCCGTGCTGGCCGTGACGATTCCCGAGCAGCCGGGGTCATTCCGCAAGTTCTGCCAACTTCTCGGCAACCGCAGCATTACCGAATTCAACTACCGCTATGCCGACGCCGAGCAGGCACACATCTTCGTCGGCGTCAGCATCCACAACCGCGCCGAAGCCGCCCGGCTCGTCGAACTGCTCGAACGTCACCAACTGCCTGCCGTCGACCTCACCGACAACGAGATGGCCAAAACCCACATTCGTTACATGGTCGGCGGCCACGCCCCGCAAGCCGAAAACGAAGTGCTCTACCGCTTCATTTTCCCGGAGCGCCCCGGCGCGCTGGTGGATTTTCTCTCCCGCCTGCGTTCGGACTGGAACATCAGCCTGTTCCACTATCGCAACCATGGCGCGGATTTCGGGCGCGTACTCGTCGGCATGCAGGTTCCACCAGGCGATCAGGCCAGTTTTGCTGAATTTCTCCGTCAGCCCGGCTACGAATACACCGAAGAAACCCACAACCCCGCCTACCGGCTCTTCCTGGGATAAGGATAAACCGCAACCGTGCATCACGCACTCCTGCCCGGTAGCGTGTTATCGTCTCAGCGTTTGCGCTCTGGCACACGATGGACAAACTGAACAAACGTCTCCGCTTCCTCACCGCCGATTTTGCCTTCGCCACCGTATTCGCGTTGTGCGTAGTGCTGTGTGCCTTTGCGTACCTGTACCAATCCGATGTCCAGATCAGGCAGCAAAATAAAATCTATATCTCCATCGCCGAACACGATACGGCCTTCATCAGCCACGACATCGGCCTGCTGCTGCAAAACATCGACAACAGACTGAAAGCCGTGCTCGACGCCGCCGCGCACAAGCCTATCCAGACCGACGCCATCCTGAACGCCCTGAACAATGTTCCTTACCTGAATTCAATCTCGTCCATCGATTCACAAGGCAAAATCACCGTCAGCACGACGGCGGACAATGTCGGGCGCATCCTCGACCTCAGCGCCTACCCCGCCTATCCACAGCCGTCCGGTGACTTATTGCGCATCGGGCCAGCGCACATGGGGTACGACTTTTCCAATAGCACCCCCCTGACCGACAACGCCAGAAACACGCCAGACCAGGGTTTCATCCCGATCATTCACACCCGCTTGCCTGACGCTAACGAACAGGAAAAAACCCTGGTCGCCACCCTTGATATTGGATACCTGCTGCGCCGGATCGCCAGCATCCCCGATACGCTGTCTCCCCGCATCGCGCTGCTGCGCTCCGATGGCCTACGGCTGTTCGATACCATGCGGACGGATCCCGCCCTGTTGATGTTTGAACGCGAAACCGTCGAACGCTGGCAGAATGGAGAATCGTCCAGTGCAAGGGAACTGACGGCAATCGATGCCCGACACTTGATCGTTGCCCACCGTCGGCATCCGCAATTGCCCATCGGCATCACCTGGGCCGCCGACCGCGACAAACTGCTAAAAGATACCGTCATTAAAGTTCAGCGCAACAACATGACCATCATGCTGCTGATGATCATCGGCATGACCTGTGTGCTTTTCGGCTATCTATTTTTCCGTCACGCCAGCCGCCATCAGCGCGAACGTCTCTCCAAAATCGAAGCGCAACGCTCTTTGCTGGAGAGTTCGCTCAATGCCTGCGCCAACGCCGTTGTCATCACAAAACCGAATGGCATCATTGAATGGTGCAACCCGGCTTTTACCGCCTTGACCGGTTATACGGCAGCCGAGGCCATCGGCAAAAATCCGAGCGCCCTGACCAAATCCGGGAAGCAGGACAAAGCCTTTTACGCGCACATGTGGCAAACCATCCTTTCCGGTCGGGTCTGGCACGGAGAGATCGTCAATCGGCGCAAGGACGGCAGCCTCTACGACGAACTGCTCACCATCGCGCCCGCGCTCGACAGTGAAGGCGTCATCCAGCACTTCGTCGCCACCAAGCAGGATTTCACTCAACAAAAAACGGCGCGCGAGGAACTCGCAATCGCGCACTCCCATCTCAACGCCGTAGTGGAGAACTTCCCCGGCTCGCTCATCATGGAAGACCTCCAGGGCCGTATCGTCCTGCTCAATCAAGACGTATTTGAGCTGCTCGGCCTGCCGGGAACCGAAGAATACGTCCTGGGCAAACCCATACACCCTTTGATGGTGTTCAGCAGCCGCGTCGCCGAGGACAGCCAGGTTTTCCTGAACCATGTCGAAGAAATGCGCGCAGCCGCTCGCCCCTCGTATGGAGAAGAGATCCGCTTCAAGGATGGCCGCTGGATCGAGCGCGATTTCATCCCGATCCGCCTGCATGAAAACCTGATCGGTTTCCTCTACATCTACCGCGACATCTCGCAGCGCAAGCGCCACGCGCGCGAACTCTGGCAACTGGCCACATCCGACCCGCTCACCGGCATCCCCAACCGCCGCGCCTTCTTCGAGAGCATCGAGCGCGAACGCGCGCGCCTGACTCGCTATCCGGGCGAAGCCGCCGTCCTGATGATCGACATCGACCATTTCAAGCAGATCAACGATACATATACCCATGCCGCCGGTGATGCCGTGCTCTGCCACGTCGTGCGGCAGGCGCGCAAACTGCTGCGTGAATCCGACATGCTGGCCCGCCTGGGAGGCGAGGAGTTTGCCATCCTGATGCCGCAATCCAACCGTGAAGGCGCGCTTGGCCTCGCCGAACGGATACGCAAGGTGCTCGAAGAGACCCCGCTCACCTACAACGACGTACCCATCCGCGCCACCGCCAGCATCGGCGTCACCATCATGAACCATACCGACCCCAGTGCTGACAAAACGCTGTCACGCGCCGACCACGCCCTGTATGAAGCCAAACGCAATGGGCGCAACCGGGTAGAAATCGGCTGAGCCCATTCGCAAAAGAGAAAGGATTGGGAAGGCGACCAGGGGAGGCTTCGTTATTCGTCTTCCAGCGCAGCATCGACGGAAGGGTCATACATGCAGGCGCGGCCACGGCCAAGGCGCTTGGCCCGGTACATGGCATGATCCGCCGCGCGAAGCAGGCCAAACGCGTCATTGGCTTGTTCCGGGAAAACCGCCATGCCGATGCTCACGCCCAACTCGATGTCCACCCCTTCCCGTTCGGCCAGACGCAATTTACGCGACATTGCGGCCAGAATCTTGTTCGATACGTGCCGCAGGTCGTCTTCACCATTGACGGGCGCAAGCAGGATCACGAATTCGTCGCCCCCCAAGCGGGCGACAAGATCGCTTTCGCGCACCGCGCCGCTCAGGCGCTTGCCCACATTGACCAGCAGGGAATCCCCTGCGGCATGCCCAAAACTGTCATTGATGTCCTTGAAGTGATCGTTGTCGATGTACAGGATTCCGACCCGGGTTCCACCCATGCGCGCCTTGCCGATGGCAATTTCCAACTGCTCACTGAAACAGGCCCGGTTGGCCAGCCCGGTCAGGGGATCGCACATGGCCTGACTCGACAGGGTTCGATTGATGGTCTCCAGATGCGACTGTCGTAGCGCGAGTTCCGCGTTGCGGGTCTGTATCTCGCTGAACAGGGCATTGAAATCCTGACCAAGCCCATTGAACTCGGCGATTTCAAACGCAGGCAGACGGCGGGTGAAATCGCCTTCGAGCCGTGCCGCGTGTGCCATGCCGGAAAGCGATGCGAGTTCGGTGGCAAAACGGCGTTCCATCTCGCGCGCCGACACACGGGCCATCAATACCGCCAGGATCAGGCAAACAGCCAGCACTGCCGTCCCCTGATACAGAAAGCTCATGTACACGGCACCATCGCCCACGAGCTCCACGACTCCCTGGCGCCCCCCGCCATAGTCTACCCTGGGCCGCTTTGCCCCTCTTGACAGGAACGAGATGACTGCTTTTTTCCAGCCCCTGGCAGACGCATTGCCGCAAGACGACCTGCTGGCCCGGGCAAATACCTCTTCGTTAGAACCGGCTTTGGAATAAATCGTGATCCGGCAAATGCCTTTTTCGTCAGCAAGTATCTTGTCCAGTATCTCGGTCGCTGTCTGACGGTCGCCGAACACCACTGCGGCTTCAGTCGCATAGGCGACAGTACGGGCAAGGAGCGTGATGCTGCCCTCCCGTTGTACGCGGACAGTATGAAAAAAAATCGCGACAAACATCACGCTGCTGACGAGCAGCGACAACGCAACCGACCAGAAAATAATGTGGCGAAGCACTCCGAAAAGAGACTTGCGTACCGCCTTCACACTAACGCTCCTGATTACGCTTTGATAAACGCAGCACTTGCGGATTGACCCGCAAAGGGCTGCGCGAAATGGCTTCCTGATTCACGGCGAACCCGTCAATGCTCTTTTCGCCGCCTCCCCCACCATCGGGCAACAGGCAGAACATCCCGCCCATGTTGCAAAACTCTCCGCCATCGCCAATGGTCAATACCGGCGCGCCGTTGAGCGAACGCGACAATTTTCCCACATCGTCCGCGCTTGCGCCGGAAACATAAACGATGTCACATGCGCTTGCGGCTTTTTCCGGCGTGAAAAGAGTAATGGCCCTATGCTTCAACTCAATGGCAGACCGGCGGATCATCGCCAAATGCCGGTCATCCCCGGACAGGCAAACCCGCAACACCCCTTTTGCGTCCGGCCAGCGCGTATAAGCAACGATGCCCCAGAAAACGGTCGCCAGCTCAGAAGCCTGCGTCCCGTCATCATCGGCGCCCCGCGCCTCCTGAATGAAGCGCGGCGAGGCAAACATCATCAGGGCGCACACGAACGCCAACAAGGAGAAAAAAAGTTGTCTCATGAAGCTCCACCTACTATAGGTACAGGACAGTATACGGCGGCAGCACATCCATGACGAGCCGGGAATAGGCACTCATTCCATTTAAATGTATGAGTATATTACATCCGACCCGCTTCGAGCATCGCCATCAAACCCGCCAGCCGCGCGCGCCCTTCCTCCTTTGAGAGGGGCGCGTTGCGCTGCTCGCGGCCATTGACCTGCACATCCTCGCCCATCTCATTGATGAAGCGCGACGGCTCGCACGCCCTCTGTTCCCTGCCCGCCTTGCGGCGCTCGCACCACGTCACATTCAGGCTCCTCTGTGCGCGGGTGATGCCCACATACATCAGCCGCCGCTCTTCGTCGATTTTCCCCTCGTCGATGCTGCTCTGATGCGGCAACAGGCCCTCCTCGGCGCCGATCAGGAAAACATGCGGAAATTCCAACCCTTTCGCCGCATGCAGGGTGGCAAGCTGTACACCGTCGAAATCGGGGTCTTCCTTGTCGAGCATCGAAGCGAGCGCAATCGTCTGAGTCAGTTCGATCAGATTCTTGCCGTCCTCCTCACCACGTCGGCCAAGCCAGTCGATGAAGTCCGAGACGTTGCGCCATTTTGTCTCCGCCTCGCGGTGTTCAAAGTGCGTAAAGAGCCAACTCTCGTAGTGAATCGCCGCCAATAGCGCGGCCAGCACCTGCCCTGCCGGTTCCGTCCCCGCACGCCGCTGCATGTGCCCGACGAAAGCGGCAAACTCCCGCACGCTTTCAAGCTGGCGAGGCTGTAGGCGTCCGGCCAGCCCCTCCTCGGAAGCCGAGGCAAAAAAACTCGCGTGGCGGCTGCCCGCATAACTGCCCAAGGCTTCGATGGTTCCGGGGCCGATGCCGCGCCGGGGCACGGTGATGGAGCGGATGAACGCCAGATCGTCGTCCCCGTTCGCCAGCAACCGCAGCCAGGCGGTGATGTCGCGTATCTCGGAACGCTCGAAAAAACTCTGCCCGCCCGAGAGCAGGTAAGGAATACGCAGATTGCGCAACTGTTCCTCCACGAGCCGGGCCTGATGGTTGCCGCGATACAGAATGGCGTAGTCGCGGTAACGGGTGCGATGTTGAAACCGGTGCGCGTTGATTTTCATCGCCACCCATTCGGCTTCGTGCTCGGCATCGCGGCAACCCGTGGCGACGACCGGCTCGCCCATGCCGTGTTCCGACCACAAGCGTTTCTCGAACAGCTTTTCGTTATGCGCGATAACCCGGTTGGCCGCCTCCAGGATGCGCCTCGAAGAGCGGTAATTCTGTTCCAGTTTGATGACCTTGAGCCGGGGGAAATCCACCTGCAACTGCCGCAGGTTCTCCACGTCCGCCCCGCGCCAGGCGTAAATCGCCTGATCGTCGTCGCCGACCGCCGTAAACGCCCCGCGCACCCCGGCCAACTGGCGCAACAGCCGGTATTGCGCGCGATTCGTATCCTGATATTCATCGACGAGCAGGTAACGCAGCCGGTTCTGCCATCGCTCGACGGCTTGCGCGTTCTCCTCGAACAGGCGCACCGGCAGCGCGATGAGATCGTCGAAATCCACCGCCTGATACGCGCGCAAGGTGCGTTC
>WRJU01000171.1 GCA_009778425.1 Pseudomonadota bacterium | reverse complement strand
TTCCGCTATCCGATGAATACGGCTCTGACGGTCTCCGCCAGCCTGGCGCAAATTGGCGAATTCTCTTTTCTTCTCGCCGCGCTGAGTTTCAAACTGGGAATGATGACTTCGGAAGGCCAAAGCCTGATCCTGGGCGCGGCGCTGATCTCCATCGCCCTCAATCCGCTGGTGTTCATGGCGGTCAATCCGTTGAAACGCTGGTTGCTGGCGCGGTTTGAATTCGCGCGTAAACTCGAACGGCGCGAGGAACCTTACGCCCAGTTGCCGATGAGCACCGACCGCAAATATCTGGAAGGCCAGGTGGTGCTGGTAGGCTATGGTCGGATAGGGCAGCGCATTGCCAGGGCGCTTGAAGAACGCAACATCCCCTACGTGGTGGCGGAACAGAACCGCGAATGCGTGGAAGACCTGCGCAAGGCGGGGAAAGCTGCCGTGTATGGCGATGCGACCGATCCCGCCGTACTGATTCAGGCTCATATCGCCAATGCCGCCATCCTGGCGGTGGCCACGCCTTCCCCGCTGGATGTGCGCCAGATGGCCGAAGCCGCGCGCACATTGAACCCGGACATCGAAATCGTGGTGCGTACCCATAGTGACGAGGAATCCGACCTGCTGCGGGGCGAGGGCATCGCGGATGTCTTTTATAACGAGGAAGAGCTTGCCAAGAGCATGAGCAGCCATGTGGTCGAACGTTTCCGGCCTGTGGGTCAGAATGGGCATCCCGCATGAAATGGCATGGAGTCCGCTACGTCGGCTTTATGGCGATATGCCTGTTCTCTCTTGCCGTCGTTCATGCCGCCGAACCCTTACCCGCTCTGGCCGCTGATCCCGAAAATCTGACCGTTTCCGGGCTTTCTTCGGGCGCATTCATGGCGGTGCAATTCCATGTTGCGCATTCATCAAAGGTTCGCGGGGCGGGCATCCTGGCGGGCGGGCCGTACTACTGCGCCGGGGGAAGCGCCCTCAAAGCCCTGTCGTCCTGCATGTCTCCCGGTTTTTTCGCGCCTCTCCCCAAACCGGACGCATTGCGCGCAGAGGCCGACAAGCAGGCGGCAGCCGGGCGCATCGACCCGCCGGACGGGTTGCGCGGCAGCCGTGTCTGGCTGCTCTCCGGCGGACGGGATGCTACCGTGAAAAGCGCGGTGGTGGATGCGGCCCGCGCGTTTTACCTGCAATGGCTGCCTGAATCGGCCATCGCTTATGAGCGTCTGCCGGATGCCGGTCACGCCATGATCGCGCCCTCGGCGAAAGCCGCCTGTGAGGTGACGCAGCCGCCTTATATCAATCATTGCGGTGATTTCGACGCCCCTGGCCGCTTGCTCGCGCACCTGCTCGGCGAGTTGCGTCCCAGGGCGCAGACGGCAAGCGGCGAGGTGCTCGCGTTCGACCAATCCCGGTTTGCCGTGCGGGAGGCAAGCATGGATGACACCGCTTACGTCTATATCCCCGTCGCCTGCCGCGCTGGTGGCTGCCGCATCCATGTCGCCTTCCACGGCTGCCGCCAGAACGTCGCAACAGTGGGCGAGGACTGGGTTCGTCAGTCCGGCTATAACGAATGGGCCGAAACCAACCGCCTGCTTGTGCTCTACCCGCAAACCTCGAATGCCGGGAACCAGAACGGTTGTTGGGACTGGTGGGGCTATACCGGCCCCGCTTACCACACCCGCGCCGCGCCGCAAATCGGGGCGGTGTGGAAGATGATCGAACGTCTGGCGGAAAGGCCATGACGCGGTGGCTGCGCATTGCGCCATGTAATAATTACAAACTTTCACGCTGAACGCTCATGAACGCTTCTCCCGGCCTTGCTCCCGCTCCCGATCTCGCCGCGCTCACTGCGGCGCTGGGTTCGCTCGCGCAGGCTTTCGATATTCGCTGGGTGGAGGAGTGCGCATCGACCAATTCCGCCCTGCTGGATGCGCCGCCCGGAAACGATGGGCGAGCGCATGTGCTCGTCGCCACACGGCAAAGCGCCGGGCGCGGTCGGCGCGGTCGGCAATGGCTGGCTTGGCCGGGGGCAAGCCTGACGTTTTCAGTGTTGTGGCGTTTCGCACCGGGTATGCCCGTACCCGCCGGATTGTCTCTGGCGGTGGGGCTGGCGTTGGCGCGTGCGCTCGAAAAGCTCGGGCTTGACGCCGTGACGCTCAAATGGCCGAACGATGTGCTCGCGCGTGGCGCGAAACTCTCCGGGATACTGGTGGAAGTGTTGCCGGAACGCGGTGGCGCGCTCACGGCGGTCATCGGCATCGGCCTGAACTTGCGTCTGCCTGCGGATGCCGTAATTCCCGGCCAGGGAGGCGGTGTGACCGACCTGGCTCATGAATTGGGTGAAGCGCCCACGCGCGAGACGCTGCTTGCTGCCATCCTATGCGAACTCCACCCAATGCTGAACGCCTACGGCAGCGTGGGCTTTGGTTTGTTGCGGGACGCCTGGCAGCAGCGCAACGCCTTTGCCAACCTGCCGGTGCGGGTCAGTGGCGAAGGTTCGGATCTGTCCGGGCTTTGCCTGGGCGTGGATGAAGAGGGAGCCCTGCTCGTGCGCGCCCCTGAAGGGACGCGCCGCGTGTATGCGGGTGACGTTTCCGTGCGGCTTGCGCCATGATGTTGCTCATCGACGCTGGCAACAGCCGGATCAAATGGCGGCTGGTGGGCGAAAACGTCCGCGCGTCGGGCGCATGTACGCACGACGCGCCCAATGATCTGGCTGTTTGCCTCGAAACGCCGGGTATTACGCGGGTTTTGGGCTGCAACGTGGCAGGCCCCGCCAAGGGCGAAGCTCTGGCGGCGATCATCGCCCGGCGGGGGCTTGCCCTGGAGTGGATCACTTCCGGCGCGCAACGTTGCGACGTTCACAACATGTACGCGCATCCTACGCGGCTCGGCGCGGATCGTTGGGCAGCCCTGATCGGCGCGCGCGGTTATCACCGTTCCCGGGACGTTCTGGTCGTCATGGCCGGAACCGCAACCACGCTGGATATTCTGAGTGCCGACGGGCGTTTCATAGGCGGCCATATCCTGCCCGGAGTAGAACTGATGCGGCAGGCGCTCAGCCAGGGCACGGCGCAGTTGCCGCTGATGGGGGGGCGTTACCACAGCCATCCGCGCGATACCGCCGATGCCATCGTTTCAGGCTGCCTCAACGCGCAGGCGGGCGCAATCGAGCGCGTTTTTCGCCATATGGGCGCTCCAGGCGCCGTTTGTCTGTTGAGTGGCGGCGCGGCAGATGAAATCGAACCCTTGCTTGACATTCCCTTTCAGAGGATAGACAACCTCGTTCTCGACGGCTTGCACCGGATTGCGCGCGCCGCCTGATATGCCATGACCACGACACGTTTTCTGTTCATTCTTCTCTTATTGCTCAATATCTTGCTTTTCGCCGCCGCGCGGAATTGGTTCGGTTTCGCGTCGGGGGAATCAGGCAATGTTTCCATCGAGTTGAACCGGGAAAACATCAAGATACTCGGCCATACGCCTCCGCCGGATGCCGCTCAGGCCGATGACCAGGGTGCTTCCGCAGACGCATCGGAGCAGCCGACGGGCTGTCTGGCATGGAGCGGCCTGAGCGCCGCTCAGAACAACAAACTAATATCACTCCTTTCCGCTGCGGGCATTCAGGCAGCCGCGCGGGATGTCCAGGTCGCGTCGTCATGGAGAGTGGTCAACGTCCAGCCCATGGTGACGCATGAGGCCGCCGAAGTCCTGGCGGATAACATGATCGAGCTGGGTGTGGAAAAAGAGAGCATCCAGATCGAGGAAACCGGGGACGGCAAATTCCTGATCGTGCTCAGCGGATCGTTCAAGAATAAGAAAAGTGCTGAACGCAATCTCGAAACGATAAATGCCAAGGGCGTCAATGCCAGCATCGAAGCCCGCAATACCTCCGAACGCCGGGTGGAAGCGACCGTCAGCAAGGAAAAGGCTGAAAGTCTGCTGAGCGGGCAATCTTTTGCCAAGCGTTACAAGCCGTGCTCATGAGTGGCTCCGCCCTGAAAATCGGCCTGACCGGCGGCCTTGGCAGCGGCAAAAGTACGGTGGCGGCGCGCTTTGCCAGTCACGGCATCGAAATCGTCGATACCGATGCCATTGCCCGCGAACTGGCCGCGCCCGGTGGCGCAGCGATTCCCGCTTTGCGCGCCGCCTTCGGTGTATCGGTCATTGCCGCCGACGGCGGGCTGGATCGTGCCTGCATGCGCGCGCTGGTTTTTGCCGACCCGGCGGCGCGTATGCGCCTCGAAAATATCCTGCACCCGCTGATCGAAATCGAGGGCCTGCGCCGCTGCGCTGCGGCTCGCAGCCCCTACGTCATCGTCGACGTTCCCTTGCTGGCCGAAACCGGCCGCTGGCGCGAGCGTTGCGCCCGTGTTTGCGTGGTCGATTGCCCGCGCGAACTGCAAATTGCCAGAGCCGCCGGGCGCGACAGGCGTTCGCGCGATGAGATCGAATCCATTCTTGCCGCCCAGGCCAGCCGCGAAGCGAGGCTGGCCATTGCCGACGATGTGATTGACAACAGCGGACCGCTGGACGCGCTCCAGGCGCAGATCGATGCCCTGCACACCCGCTATCTCGCCCTTGTTGCCGCCATATCTACCGCAAGCCGGACAGCATGAGGATAAATTCGCCTTCACGAATAGCGTGTTATCATCCGCCCGCGAAACTATCCGCACTAGGTCTGCATTGCCCCCAATACCTGATCCTTTCTCCGGAACGCGCGTGATTACCTACGAATATCCCTTCAGCGAGCGCATTCGCACCTTGCTGCGCCTGGAAGATTTACTCCAGAGAAGCGTCCATTTCCGTAACAGCGACGAGCCGATGCACCACCACATCGCCATTCTCGCTCTGTTTGAAACCATCGAAGTTGCCGGACGCGCCGACCTCAAGATCGACCTTGTTCAGGAGTTGGAACGGCAGCGCCAAATATTGTTGTCGTTCCGCGACAACCCGGAAATTTCCGAGGACGCGCTCCGCGACGCCCTCAAGGAAATCGAACAGGCCTCGTCGAGCCTGCTGGCGATGACGGGTCGTTTCGGCCAGCACTTGCGCGAGAACGAATGGCTGACGAGCATCCGCAACCGCGCCTCCATTCCGGGCGGCGCGTGCGAATTCGACCTGCCTTCCTACCACTATTGGCTCAACCGCGACGCCCAGAGCCGCCACCGCGACCTCGACGCCTGGGTCAAGCCGATGAAGCCCATCGAGGAGGCGCTGGCCATCGTGCTGCGGCTGCTGCGTTCGAGCGGGCGGATGGAGTCGCAGGTTGCGCGCGCAGGGACGTTCCAGATGCCCATGAGCGGCAGCACCGCGCAGATGATCCGTGTCGGCATCGCCCGCACTGAGGCGGCTGTGCCCGAAATCAGCGCAAACAAATACGTGCTCAACATCCGCTTCATGTTGCCTGAAACCCAGCTTCGGCCTCGTCCGCTTGAACGCGACATGCCATTCGAGCTGACTTTCTGCGGCCTGTGAGCATGTTGCCCGCGAGCGCGCCCGATGTGCCCGGAAAGCGCCTCGTGCGCTGCCCCCGGTGCGGCGAGGAAAACGAATGGAGCGGAGCGAACCCGTACCGCCCCTTCTGTTCGGCGCGCTGCAAGCAGATCGACCTTGGAGCCTGGGCATCCGGAGATTACCGGATACCCAGTTCGCCGCAGGATGGGGAAAACGCTCCAATAAATATCGAATCTGATTGATATTTTCGCCAAAATGGGTGTATCCCATTTTTTTGATGAGCTTTGTCGTCAGGCTAGGCCAAAGCTTCTGTTCCTCTCTATTCTGTTTAGCATAGAATATCTCGTATCTTGCGCAGTCTGGCTGCCATGAAGAAAACCACTGCTTTCATCCTGCGCCTTTTTTCCGCCCTTGCCATTGCCGCTGCAGTCGCCTCTCTCCAGTACCTGTTGTGGCAGATGTACGGGCGCAGCAACGATACTCCCCTTGATACTTCTTTCAGTATCAAGGGCTTCAGTTATAGCGGCTACCGGCGCGGGCAAAGCCCTTTCACCGGGCCGCACCCGAACGCGGCCGAGCTCGCGGAAGACCTCGAACTGCTCAGGAAGAAGACTGACAGTCTGCGCACATATGGCATCTCCGATTTGCCTGCCCTGCTGCAAGAAGCCGGCAAATACGATTTTCAGGTGACGGCGGGCATTTGGATCGACAACGACGAACGCAGGAATGAGCGTGAAATCAACGCATTGATCGATGTTGCCAACGAAATGCGCCACGTCGAACGGGTCATCGTCGGCAATGAAGTGCTGTGGCGCGCCCAGAACGAAGGCAGGGCCGACCGGGCCCTCGAACAGCTCATCGGCTATCTCGATCAGGTACGCGCCAGGGTACGCAAACCCGTGTCGACTGCCGAGCAATGGCACGTCTGGGAAAAATATCCCGAACTCGCCGATCACGTCGATTTCATCACCGTACACATCTTTCCCTATCACGAAGATGTGGGCATCGACAATGCCGTCCAGAGTGTGTTCGAGCGCTATGACCAGATGGTCAAGCTCTTCCCTGGCAAAAAGATCGTCATCGGTGAAATCGGATGGCCCAGCAAAGGCCCGGTGCGCGGGGCAGCCGTACCCTCGGATGAAAACCAGGCTCGTTTCGTGCGCGAATTTCTCGCCCATCCGCGTACGCCGATGCTCGATTATTTCCTGCTGGAAGCCTTCGACCAGACCTGGAAAATCGACGCCGAACGGGGCGAAGGCTGGGCTGGCGCTTATTGGGGCATGTACGACGTCGACCGTCACCTCAAGTATCCGCTGACCGGCTCTATCGAACGCGACCGCCACTGGCTGGCCAAGGCAAGCAATGCCGCGATCTTCGCTTTCCTGCCCATGTTTCTGATGGCTTTTTTTCTTCCAAGCTGGAGCATCGGCGGCAGGCTCTTCCTCGCTACGATGATCCAGGCGTGTATCTCGATCCTCATCATCGGCCTCAACGTGCCGGTGGAGTATTACCTCGTCCCGCAGCGGCAGCAGCGCGAACTCATCGGGCTGGCGGTCATCATCGGCGCGACCTGCCTGACCATCGCAGTGCTGCTCTCGCACGGGTTCGAGTTCGGTGAAATTCTGTTCAAGCGGCAATGGCGTCGCCGTTTCGAGCCACTGCCCCCGCACCCTTCCGACAGGCAGCCTTTCGTCTCCATTCATCTGGCCTGCTACAACGAGCCGCCGGAAATGGTGATTGCCACCATCGACAGCCTCGCGGCGCTCGATTACGACAATTTCGAGGTGCTGGTGCTCGACAACAACACCCGCGACGAAGCCCTGTGGCGGCCGCTCGAAAAACGCTGTGCCGAACTGGGGCCGAAGTTCCGTTTCTTTCATCTGATGAACTGGCCCGGTTTCAAGGCGGGCGCGCTCAACTACGGCCTCATGGCGACAAATCCGAGAGCCGAAGCTGTCGGCGTGGTCGATGCCGACTACGTCGTCTCCCCGCAATGGCTGGCAAGCCTCATGCCGCACTTCGACAAGGCCGATGTCGCGGTGGTGCAGGCCCCGCAGGCGCACCGCGACTGGGAGAACCAGCCCTTCCGCCGTATGTGCAACTGGGAGTTCGATGGTTTCTTCCGTATCGGCATGCACCACCGCAACGAGAGGAACGCGCTCATCCAGCACGGAACCATGACACTGGTGCGCCGCCGGGCGCTCGAAGAAGTAGGCGGCTGGTCAGAATGGTGTATTTGCGAGGACACCGAACTGGGCCTGCGGCTCATCGAAAAAGGCTACGACACCCGCTACGTCGACCATGTCCTCGGGCGCGGCCTCACCCCTTCGGACTTTGCCGCGATCAAGAGCCAGCGTTTCCGCTGGGCCTTCGGCGCAATGCAAATCCTCAAGGCTCACTTGCCGAAGATGCTTGGGCGCAGCACATTGAGCCTCGCGCAACGTTATCACTTTCTGACCGGCTGGTTTTCCTGGTTCGGAGATGCCCTGCAATTCGTGTTTGCGTATGGCAGCCTGCTCTGGACGATAGGCATCCTCGCCTTTCCCAAGACATTCAGCCTGCCGGTCGTGGCGCTGGCCCTGCCCGTACTCGGCTTCATGGCCTTCAAGGCCGCGCTCGGCCCCATCCTCTACCGCCGCACCATGAACTGTCCCTGGCGCGACATCCTCGG
>WRJU01000170.1 GCA_009778425.1 Pseudomonadota bacterium | reverse complement strand
CGACGACGAAGGAAATGGCCAAGGCGGCTTATACCGAGAAGGATTACCAGGCGACTCTGAAGAAGATCGCCGATACGCAGGCGGTGATCGACTCGGTGGTGGGCTTCATTACCAGCACCAACTACAAGGACTTCCCGGACGTGGTGAATATGGTCGAGGACGCAACCGATCAGTTGAACAAGACGGCTGATGCCAAGACCAAGCATGAAGCCGCTGCCGCGAAGAAGGATTGGGAGCAGGCCAATCTGTGGGCCGAGCAGGTCTTCCAATACCAGGTCAAGGCTGCCGACATCGGTTTGCGCGCAAAGACTTACCTTGAGCAAAACGGTGCCAGGAAGCTCAAGTGATCTGTTAGGAGCGCAATCCCCTCCCCCGGCGCGGCCAATTCGCGCCGGGGGAAAGAAGGGGTAGAGCTATGTACGCTGCCGTCATTGCGAGCGTAGCGAAGCAATTCAGGCTTGTACCGGATTGCTTCGGAGCAAAAGTCCTCGCAATGACGACAGTGACTGGGTTGCGTTTGGTAAGAATATCTACAGGACAGTCATGAAACGATTGTTGGCCTTATCCGCCCTGTGGGCGTTCGTGCTCCCGGTTGCCGTTGCCGCGCCCGATGGCGCGGCGCTGTACACTGAGAAAACTTGCGTTGCCTGCCACGGCCCGAAAGGGGGCAAGCCGCTGTTGCCCAATTATCCAAAGATCGGCGGGCAGAATGCGGCCTACACGGAAGAGCAAATGAAGGACATCAAGAGCGGGGCGCGCGCCAACGGACAAGCTGCGGCGATGGCGGGCATCATGCACTTGGTGAACGAAGAGGAAATCAAGGTATTGGCCACCTGGCTGGAAACACTGAAATAAGGGCAGGGCTTCAAATCGGAGGTTGTGATGAAAGCATCTCTACTATCCATCGCCTTGTTGGGAACGCTGAGTGTCGCGGCGGTGGGCGTTTCTTTCGCCGGACCTCCGGCTCCAAAGGCAGCGGGGATCGAGGCCAAGGGCTACACTTGGAACGCTCAGGACGGCGAAAAGGTTGAGGCACTCAAGCTCAAGGGCGACAAGACGAACGGTGAGGAAGCCTACGAAGTCTGCGGCGCCTGTCACCTGCCTTCCGGCGCAGGGCGGTCGGATGGCACGTTCCCGCAACTTGCGGGCCAGCACACGACGGTGCTCATCAAGCAGATGGCCGACATTCGCGCGGGCCTGCGCGATAACCCGACGATGTACCCCTTTGCGGTGGTGTTGACCGATCCGCAGGAACTCGCCGACGTGTCCGCGTACATCGAAAGCCTGTGCATTCCCACCGACCACGGCAAGTACGAAGGCTCGGACATGGCGCTGCAAGTCTCGAAAGGCAAGGAACTCTACGAGAAACAATGCCTGGAGTGCCACGGCAAGAACGGCGAGGGCGACAAGGCGAAGTTCTACCCGGTGATTGCCGGGCAGCACTACAAATACCTGTTGCGCCAGATGACGGAAATCCGCGATGGGCATCGCCGCAACGCCAATCCGGACATGGTGAAGATCATCAAGCCATACACGGATGATATGCTGGTGGCGATTTCTGCCTACCAGTCGAGCCTGAAGATGCCCGGCGCGATGTGTGAAGCGAAGGCCGCCAAAAAATAGCAGCCGACAATGGCGGCAATGAAGATGAAAAAACAGGACGGACTTGTTGGAATGCTGGCGCTGGTGGCGCTGGTGGCGCTGGTGATCGCGTACTTTTCGCCGATCTGGTGGGTATCGCTCACCGCGCCCAATTACCCGAAGGACGCTTTCCCGGACGGTATCCGCATCCATTTTCACTTTGACAGCGTTACCAACGGCTGCAAGGCAGCGGGCGCGGGGACGCGCATGGCTGGCGAAATCATCCAGGGCGATCTGTCAAATGAAACTGAGCGATGGAATCCCGTGCTCGACGCGCAGAAAAACGTCGACAAGGACGCGCAGGGCTTGGATTGCGTGCATGAGATGAACACCATCAACCACTACGTCGGCATGTTCCCGATCGAGACGGGCGCGCCCGTGGAACGGCCTCTGGCGAAGTTCTTCTTCGGCTTTTTCGCGGTGATGATCGTGGCGTTCGTCTTGCCCCGACGCCGTGCGCGGGTCGTCTGGCTCGCCGTGGGCTTTCTCGCGATAGCGGCGTGGATGCTTGTCGATCAGTTTGCGTTTGGGAAGCTGGATGCCCAAGTGCAGGGATATGTCCGTGAAGCCGGGGCGTTTTTCAAGGAGCCGGACCGCATCGCGGCCTGGGGCGAGAATGTGCGGCACATTTCCCTGATTGTGATGCTCGGTTTGATCGCAAGCATGCTTATCGTGGCGGCAGGGGTGGCGAAATCGCGCCATTTCCAGTTGTTGCTGGTCTTCGTTCCCGCATTGATACCGCTGTTTTTCCTCATAACGTATGCGGGCTGGTTGTGGTTCTTCGGCCATAACCTGCACCCCTGGGGAGCGTTTACGGTGAAACCTTTCATGCCCACGGTGTTCGGCGAGGGCAAGGTGGCGCAGTTTTCGACGTATTCCTATCCAAGCTGGGGGTTCGGGTTATTGATGCTGGTCTTCGTTTGCCTGGGGCTGGCGCTGCTGATTCGCCGCAAGCAGTTGCGCGAGCATCCGGATAAGGAATGAAGAACCGGACCGACGTATTTGAACTGTCCGCGCGCTTTCGCGCCAGAACCGTTATCGCGTTTGTGTGCCTGATATTCCTTTCCCCGCAAGGGGGCGGGCAGGTGACATCGTTCGGTAACAATGCCAGCAACAGCTATTACGGCAGTGGCAATGCGGAAGCCCCGCGCGTGACCATCGACCGCCCGAAGCCGGTCTGGACGCTTCTTGAGCGCGATCCGCGCATTCACGGCCTGAAGCCGTTTCAGGCGCTCGTGGATGCCGCAGCAGCCGGTTCCACGTTGCGCCCGCCGCCGGGCGTCTACTCCGGGCCGGTGGATGTCAATAAGCCGCTCATCATCGAGGGGAATGGAGCCGTCACCATCGACGCGGGCGACAAGGGCACGGTGATGACGCTGAACGCGAACGATTCCGTCGTGCGCGGGCTGCATCTCACCGGCTCCGGGTCATCGCACGATACGGACGATTCCTGCCTCGATGTGCGCGGGAACCGCAACGTAATCGAGGATTTGACCGTCGACAATTGCCTGTTCGGCATCGACCTGAAGCAGTCTTCCCATAGCGTCGTGCGCCGTAACCGCATCCGTTCCAAACCGGTCGCCCTCGGTGTGCGGGGCGACGGCCTGCGGCTGTGGTACAGCAACGACAACCTGATCGAGGGCAACGTTATCGTCGATTCGCGCGACATGGTGGCCTGGTATTCGCACCGCAATGTGTTTCGCGGCAATATTGGCCAGCGCAGCCGCTATTCCATCCATTTCATGTTTGCGGACGACAACATCGTCGAAAACAACCAATTCAGGGACAACTCGGTGGGCGTGTACTTCATGTACACCCACGGCGGCGCGGCGCGCGGCAACCTCATTTCTCATGCGACCGGAGCTACAGGCATGGGCATCGGTTTCAAGGAAGCCTCCGGCACGGTGATTGAAGGCAACGAGGTCATTTATTGCGGGGTCGGCGTAGGTTCCGACCTCTCGCCCTTCGAGCCGGATTCGAGCATTGAACTGCGTGGCAACCGCTTTGCCTACAACGGTATCGGCATCCTGTTCAATTCGGAGACGGGCGGCAACAACATGAGGGATAACGTTTTCGAGGGCAATCTGGCGGATGTGAGTTACGGCGGGCGAAGCGAAAATCCGGACAAGAACTCTTGGGAAGGCAACTATTGGGACACTTACCAGGGGTTCGATGCCGACGGCGACGGGTTCGGCGATACGCCGCACGAGGCTTACGCCTGGGCCGATCAAATCTGGATGGAAATTCCGATGGCGAGTTTCTTCCGCGCCTCTCCGGTACTGGAACTGCTCAATTTTCTGGAACGGCTCGCGCCGTTTTCCCGGCCCGACCTCATCTTGCGTGACAGCAAACCGCGTTTCGACAAGCCCCGGCGGGAGAGGGAGAGCGCGTCATGAGCGGGGCAGGGTCAAGCCAGTCTCCCCGTCCGAAGCCTGTCGTGCCGACGGAAAAGGCGCAACGCGCGCGGCGCAGGTTCATCCGCTCGGTCATGTTGCTGGCCGGGGTAATCGGCACTTCGCTTCTTGGTGTTGTGCCGGTTTTTCGCGCATATGCGCGGCGATTGCGCCCACCGGGCGCGCTCGACGAAAAGGATTTTCTCGCCTCCTGCATCAAGTGCGGCCAATGCTTGCAGGTTTGCCCGGTCAGTGCGATTCGACTGGGCGACATAGACGAAGGCGTTGGGGTCGGTGTGCCCTTCATCGCGACCCGCGCGCAGGCATGCGATTTTTCCTGCGACGCGGCGCAATGTATTCTCGCGTGCCCGACCGGCGCGCTCACGTACACGAAACCCGATTTTTTCCCGATGCGCGAAGGAGCGGGGCTAGCCAGAGCGCCAGTGCTCAAGGCCAGGGCAGATGAACCGGAGCCTACCCTCAATCTCAGGGAGCGCATGGGACTGGCGCGCTTGACGCGCCCGCAAGCGTGCTTGGCCGTGCAGGGGAAGGGATTTTCCGGGCCTGTCCGCGATGCGGCGTTCAAGGGACGGATGCGCTACATGGACGTCGACCGCTGGAAGCCCATCCCGGTCCGCGACCATCCTTATGAACGCGAGCTATGCGACCTGTGCGTCACAGAATGCCCAATCGATGACGCTATCGCGCTGGAAGCCTTCACCGACACCGACGGCAGCCGCCGCTTCCGGCCTGTGGTGCGTGAGCAGTGCGTGGGCTGCGGTGTGTGCGAGATGATCTGCCCGGCGGAACCGGCAGCCATCGAGATCGAAGCACGCGCAACCTGGGCGGCGAACGGGGAGGGCGCCTGAAATGCGCCGCCTCATCGAAGGTTTCCTGTGCATGCTGGGCGCGGAGCCGAAAAAGCCGGGGCGTCCGGGTGACGTTTCCGAAGAAGTGCGCCGAATCATGGAGATCAAGCGGGAAGACAAATCCCGCATCAAGGAGCACTTGCACGAACAGGCGCGTCAGTCGCCACGCCACACATGGCGCAACCGGCGCTGGGTCGTGCTCGCGGCGGTCAACCTGCTGTTCGTGCTCTCTTTCTGGCTGGACATCCAGATACTCGAAGGCGCGCTGACGGCCTCGCGCTTCGTGGGTTTCCATCTCATCGACCTCAATTCCGCGCTACAGGTGATGCTGGCGCACAAGCACATCATCGTGAACCTCGTGATCGGCACGTTAACGGTCTTCCTGCTTTGGGTAATGCTGGGCGGGCGCAGTTTCTGTTCCTGGGTGTGCCCGTATCACCTGGTTTCGGAACTCACGGAAAAAATCCATCTTGCGCTCGCGCGGCGCAAGATCGTGACCGAGCACGCATTCCATCGCGGCACGCGCGCCGTATTCTGGGTTTTGTTTGCCGTGCTGGCGTTCGTGACCGGCTATACGGTTTTCGAGACGCTTTCGCCGGTCGGCATCCTGTCGCGCGCGCTGATCTACGGGCCGGGGCTTGCGTTGGCCTGGGTGTTTCTGCTGTTGCTCTTCGAGGTATTCTGGTCGCGCCGCGCGTGGTGCCGTTACGTCTGCCCGATCGGCCTGACTTACGGTGTGGTGGGAACGCTCTCCCCATTGCGGGTCAGCTACCGTGTCGAGCCCTGTTTTCATGAGGGCGATTGCCGCAAGGTGTGCCTGGTTCCCCATGTGCTCGATGTGACGATCAAGGGTCGCGCGACCGTGGCGGAAATGGGGCTGGGTCCCGACTGCACGCGCTGCGGCCTGTGCGTGGATGCCTGTCCGACCGGGGCGTTGCGTTTTGAAGTCAAGGGCTTGTCGAAACTTCTTTGAGCGCGTTATGCGTGTGAGGCGTATGATTTTTCTTGAAAACCTCGTCAAAACTTTCCGTCGGGCGCGAGTGCTGGACGGCATCGGGTTGTCTGTTGCGGCGGGCGAGCGGGTGGCGCTGATCGGTTCCAATGGCGCGGGCAAGACCACGCTCATCCGCTGTTTGCTCGGCGAATACACCTGTGGCGGCGTGGTGAAGGTGGACGGGCTGAACCCGCGCAAACACCGCTCCGAAGTGCTCAACAAGATCGGTTTCGTGCCGCAACTGCCGCCGCCGCTCAAGATGCCGGTGGGGCAACTCATCGAGTTTTCGGCCTCGCTCTGCAATGTTGCCCCGGCGCGCATGATCGGCATCGCCGGGGAACTCGGGCTGGACGTGTCTGCCGTCCGGTCACGGCAGTTCCTGCGCCTGTCGGGCGGCATGAAGCAGAAACTGCTCATTGCCATCGCGCTTGGCCGCGATACCCGTGTGCTGCTGATGGACGAACCGGCGGCCAACCTCGACCCGGAAGCGCGCAAGATTTTTTTCGACCTGCTCGCGCAACGCCAGGAAAACACTACCATGCTCATTTCCTGCCATCGCCTCTCTGAAATGTCCGCGATCATCACGCGCGTCGTCGAAATGGACATGGGGCGCGTCACGGTCGACCGCCCCAATTCTGAGGGAGCCTGAACATGCGACGTTCCCATTTACTCGTTTTCACTGCCGCGCTCCTGTTGCTGGCCGCTTGCGGGCAGCGCGGCAACTGGCCGGAAGGGATGGAACCGATACACTGGGATCGGGATACCTGCGCCCAATGCGGCATGGCAATTTCCGACCCCCGCTTTGCCCTTGAACTGCTGCGCGGCAAGCCAGGCAGCCGCGCGTACAAATTCGACGACATCGGTTGCCTCATTGCCTGGACGAACGTTTCAAGCAAAAGAACCGGGTCGCCTCCCTGGTGGGAAGAGCCGCCGTCGGAGTCCCGCGTATGGGTGGCCGATTTCAACAGCCTGACCGACAACCGCGATGCGATGCGCTGGCTCGACGCGCGCGCGGCGCGTTATATCGAACGCACTTCCCCGATGGGTCACAACCTTGCCGCCGTGGAAAACGCCAGCGAGGAATCCATCGGCTTTGATGAAGTCCTGACGCTTTTGCAGTCGCACCAGCATGGTGACGGGCATGGGCATGGGGGTGGGCAATGAAACAATTGTTCCTGACCGCCAAACTCGACATCGCGGAGTCGTTACGCGCGCGCTGGTTCCTGATCTACACCCTGGTCTTCGGGGGAGTCGTCACGCTGCTGTTCGCGTTCGGCCTGTCGGAGTCGCGCGTACTCGGTTTCATCGGGCTGTCGCGTCTGCTGGTGACGTACATTCAACTGGCGATGGCGATTCTGCCGATCTTCGTGCTCATCACCACGGTGCGCTCCGTGGCGGGGGACCGCGAAGCGGGCGTATTTGAATACCTGCTGTCCCTGCCGGTTTCAATCGGAGCCTGGTTCTGGGGCAAGATTCTCGGTCGCTACGCGGTCATCTTCGCGCCGGTGTTCCTCGCCATGTTGGGCGCGGCGATCTGGGGGGCTTTCAGGGAGATCGAGGTTCCGTGGGCGATATTCGGCTATTACACGGCATTGCTGGCCGCGATGGCGCTGTGTTTTCTCGGCCTGGGCATGTTCATTTCCTCCGTTGCGCGCAGCACGGATACGGCTCAGGGGGCGGCCTTCATGCTCTGGCTCGCGCTCTTGCTCTTTCTCGACCTGATCCTGTTGGGGGTCATGATCCAGGGGCGCGTCAATCCAGAAACCGCCGTCACCATCGCGCTGTTGAACCCGCTGCAAGTGTTCCGTACTGCCGCGCTGGCAATGTTCGACCCGCAACTCGTCGTGCTCGGCCCCTCCGCCTACGTCATCATCGACCTGTTCGGCGCGAAGGGTTTCCAGATTTACGCGCTTGCCTATCCGTCCCTGATAGGGCTTATCGCCGCGCTTGCGGGCTATTTCATCCTGCGCCGGGGAGATTTGCTGTGAAGGCTGTGAAAATTCTTGCCGGTACGCTGTTTTTCGTCCTTTTCGCTGTCGGGGCGAAGGCGGAAGAGAGCCTGGACGCGCTCCTTGAAGCCACGATGACCGATATATACGGCAAGCCGATGGCGCTTTCCGATTTTCGGGGCAAACCGCTTATCGTTCAGTTTTGGGCGCGCTGGTGCGTCCCTTGCCGCGACGAG
>WRJU01000169.1 GCA_009778425.1 Pseudomonadota bacterium | reverse complement strand
CCCGGACGATGCCACCCCCGCCACGCCCGACAGGCGTGGCAATGGCGACAATGGTGATGACTTTCTCAGGCATTCCGGTTTTCGGGCATTGCCTCAGCTCAGGCACGGATAGTCGATATAACCATCCGTCCCACCGCCGAAGAAAAGCTCCGGCCTGGGCGTATTCCACGGCACGTCCTGTTTCAGCCGCGTCACCAGATCGGGATTGGCGATAAAGGGCACCCCGAAACCGACGGCGTCGGCGTAGCTCTCCAGCGCCTGAACCGCCGTCTCGCCGGTCAGCCCCTGATTGGCGATGAACACGCCGCCGAACGCTTGTTTGAGTTGCGGGCCGAGTAGCCCCAAGCCTTGCGCTTCACGCGCAAAGATGAAGGCAATACGGCGCTTGCCCAGTTCCTTGGCGACATAACCGAACGTGGCGGCGGGGTCGCTATCGCCCATGCCTTGCGAATCGCAACGCGGCGAGATGTGCATGCCGACGCGCCCTGCCCCCCAGACTTCGATACAGGCGTCGGTGACTTCCAGCATCAAACGGGCGCGGTTCTCTATGGAGCCGCCATAGGCGTCGGTGCGTTTGTTGGTGCTGTCCTGCAAAAACTGGTCGATCAGGTAGCCATTTGCGCCGTGGATTTCCACGCCATCGAAGCCCGCTGCCTTGGCGTTGACAGCGCCTTGGCGAAACGCCGCGACGATGCCGGGAATCTCTATCGTCTCCAGCGCGCGCGGCGTGACATAGGGTCTTATTGGACGAACCAGATTGATGTGGCCTCCGAGCGCAATGGCGCTTGGGGCGACGGGCAGTTCGCCATTGAGATAAATCGGGTCGGAAACCCGCCCCACATGCCAGAGTTGCAGGAAGATGCGCCCCCCTGCCTTATGCACGGCTTCGGTGAGAGCGCGCCAGCCCGCGATTTGCGCATCATTCCAGATGCCGGGAACATCGGGATAGCCCACCCCCTGCGGAATCACGGGGCATCCCTCGGAAAGAATCAGTCCGGCGTCCGCGCGCTGGACGTAATACTGGGTCATCAATGCGTTGGGCACACCCCCGGCGTCGGCGCGGCAACGGGTCATAGGCGCCATGATGATGCGGTTCGGCAAGGTCAAATCGCCAAGTTGCAGGGAATTGAACAGGGTCGTCATGAAAACCTCCGGTGAAAATTACGGTGTCGATTATTTTACGTGCTTACCCCAAAGGCAAGCGCACAAACGGATGATGCCCCACCCATCACCCGCGCGGCTCGCGCCGCTCCAGCAACAGGCCGGATTCGAGGTGCTCGGTATAGGGAAACTGGTCGAACACGGCCGCCGCCACGATGCGATGGGTGGAAAGAATCGTGCCGACGTTCTCAAGCAGAGTCACGGGATTGCAGGAAATGTAGAGCACACGGTCGAAGCCGCGCGCCAATGCCAGTGTCGGCGCGTCCAGTCCGGCTCTGGGCGGGTCGACAAAAAGGGTGGAGAAACGGTAGGCATCGAGGTCGATATTCTGTTCATGGAGCCGCCGGAAGGCTCGCTCACGCGCCAGCGCAGCGCTGATTTCATTGCTCGCCATCCGCGCCAGCGCGACATTGCCCACACCATTGGCTTCCAAACCCCAACGCGCGGCGGCAACCGAGGTTTTGCTCAATTCGGTAGCAAGCGCCTTGCCGAATAGCGGGGCCAGTGCCACAGTGAAATTGCCATTGCCGCAATAAAGTTCCAGCAGGTCGCCGCCCTGCCCCGCAACTTGCGCGCGCGCCCAGCCGAGCATGGCGCGGTTGACTTCGCCGTTGGGCTGAGTGAAACCGCCCTCGGTCTGGCGGGTGCGCAAGTACAGGCCGTCGACTTCAATTTCTTCTTCCAGCCAGTCGCGCCCGATCACGATTTTCTGCCCCCGGCTGCGCCCGACAAGCTGTACGCCAAGATCGGCGGCAAGCATCTGCGCGGCAGCTTCCCATTCAGCGTCGAGCCGCCGGTGATAGATGAGGCTCACCAGCGCCTCGCCCTTCAGGGTGGTCAGGAATTCGACCTGAAAAATGCGCCGACGCAGGGATTCCTCAGCCTGTAGCCGTTCCCGCAATTTCGGCATCAGGGCGCGGATGAGATCGACGGCGGGCGGAAAGTCGTCCACCGGCACGGCACGGCGTGGGTCGGCGGGGTCAAACATCGCGTAATCGAGCCGCCCGCCCGTGTGCCACATCCGGAACTCCGCCCGCAGCCGGTAGCCGAGCGGTGGTGAAGCAAACACTTGTGGCGTAGGCAGACCGAGGCCAACAAACGCGCGGCAGAAACTTTCTACCTTACCGGTGAGCAAGAGGGAATAGCGGGCGGGGTCAATGCGGGAAAGCGGCAAGTGTCACTCTGTCTGTTCGTTGCATCATGCCGTAATCATCTCGGCAACGCTACGCTCAATTCATTTGCATTGTTGCGAGCGTTCGGTTTGAGGGAGGCCGAAACATAACAGGTAGGCGGCGCGCAATTCTTTGGTGCGCGTACCCGGATGAAGGAATTCCCATCCGGGATGGGAAATATCGTAGTCGGGGTTATTCGCCTGTACATGCATATCGAGCAGCAAGCCCTCTTTTTCGATCATATCGTAGCCCTTGCCGGTCACGAACAGCACGACCTCCTTGTCCCGATTGGCGAGTTCGTCGAGCGTAATGGATCCCACACGCTGCCGGGTAGCGAGATCGAAACTCGCGGCCCAGCCACCGTCCTTGAGGTAATAAATATTCGTCGCCTTGCCGGAATGCCGCTCCATCGCCACTTTGCCAAGCGCCGTTCCCGCCTGGTATTCAAGCAGGTTGGGATAAAGGTTGAGGTTGGCCAGCAACCAGAACACCGCCGATACGCTCACCGAAACGACGACCAGCTTGGAGGCGCCCGCGCCCGACCAGCGCGGGATGCCCCAGATTCCAAGCGCGAGCACCGCCACCGCCGCCACACCGACCACAATGTCCTGCAAAGGAAACATCCAGCCGTTGGAAACGAGCGCCGCGCACAACACCAGCGCGAAGACCACGTACTGCACCTGCCATAACCTGTGCCGACAGGCCGGATGCCTGAGCCGTGCGGGAAGCCAGCCCGCGAGCAGGAGGGCAAAGAAGGGCAGCAGAACACTGACGTAATGCAGGAGGTTGAACCGCGCCAGCGACAGGAGGATGAATGCGGAGGCGATGACCCCCAAGGTCACGGCTTCGCCCTGCGCGCGGGGCCAGTAGCGGTCATTCGTGAGCCGCAACGCGCCTGAGACCAGCGACCACAGCGCGATGACCGACCAGGGCAGGAAAGCCCATAGCCATGTGTAGTAATAGAAAAATAAATCCTTGGCCCCGCTGCCGGATGGATTCTCCAAAGCCTGTCGTTCGGCGCCTTGCAGCCACAGGATGAACTTCATCAAGCCATCCATGCCGAACTGCGCGTGATAAGCGTAAAGCAGCGGCGAGGCGAACAGCAGCACAAGCAGCGGCAGCGCCAGCCAGAACGGATCGAAAATTCGTCGCCATTCGAGCCGGTAGATGAGGTAGAGAAACACGGCAAATAACGGCAACACCACGCCGATCAAGCCCTTGGCCGCCAGACCGAGCGCCAGGCCCGCTCCGGCCACGACAAGATGCGCCCGCGCAGAGAGCTTGTTTTCATCAGTGACGAAAATGAACAACTGGCATG
Source organism: Pseudomonadota bacterium (assembly GCA_009778425.1). Classification (GTDB taxonomy): domain Bacteria; phylum Pseudomonadota; class Gammaproteobacteria; order Burkholderiales; family Rhodocyclaceae; genus WRNU01. Next base: position 4,345 of record WRJU01000169.1, on the reverse strand, counting down.
TCGCAAAAACGACAGACCCAATGAGCAGGGCATCCATGTCCGCATTGCTGTTGGCGAACAGGAACGCGAACGCGCTTGCCAGGATCACGCCCGCCAATCGGGCAACCGTTTCGTTGTACAGCAGCGAACCCAGACGGACGGTGGAGTAAATAGCCAGCGCGGAAAACAGCAGGGATGGCAGCTTGTAGGCAACCGCGTTGACCCCGAATATCTCGAACGAAAGCGCCGCCAACCAGAACAGCAAAGGCGGCCCACCATGAAAATCCTGCCCCTGGATCATGAATTGCATCCACTTGCCTTCATCGTGGATGCCGAGCGCAATATCGGCATACCCGGCAGAAGCCCCATCCAGCGGAGGCATGACGGCTCCGGCCAGATAAGCCACCACCAATATCAGGTAACAGGCCAGCGCGGCACGGGGGCTGAATAACCGCACGCTCAAGCTCCGTAATAAGCGCGATACCAAGCAACGAAGCGCCCTACTCCGTCGCGCACACTGGTAGCAGGTTTGAAATCCGTCCAGGCGTCGAGTTCCGAAACGTCGGCATACGTCGCGGGTACGTCGCCATCCTGTATCGGCAGGAAATTCTTGCGCGCCTTGCGCCCTAACGCCTCCTCGATGGCCTCGATGAAATCCATCAGATCGACTGGATCGTGGTTGCCGATATTGAACACCCGATACGGCGCATGGCTGCGCCCCGGATCGGGGCAAAGAGGGTCAAACGCCGCGTCCGGTTCGGCCTTGCGGTCGAGCACACGAATCACCCCTTCCGCAATGTCGTCGATATAGGTGAAATCGCGCCTCATCCTGCCGTGGTTGAACACGTCGATGGGCCGATCTTCGAGGATTGCCCTGACAAAGAGGAAAAGCGCCATGTCGGGCCGCCCCCACGGCCCATAGACGGTGAAAAACCTCAGCCCCGTGGTCGGCAATCCATACAAATGGCTGTAAGTGTGCGCCATCAGTTCATTGGCCTTCTTGGTGGCAGCATAAAGGCTCACCGGGTGGTCGACGCTATCGTGCTCGGAAAACGGCATTTTCGTATTGCCGCCGTAGACGCTGGAACTGGAAGCATAAACCAGATGTTCGACGCGGTTGTGGCGGCAGCCTTCGAGGATGTTCACGAATCCGACCAGGTTGCTATCGACGTAGGCATGCGGGTTTTTCAGCGAATAGCGCACTCCGGCCTGGGCGGCGAGGTGCACCACGCGGTCGAACTTCTCTTCGGCGAACAGGCGCGCCATAGTAAGGCGGTCGGCCACATCCAGCCTCACGAACCGGAAACGCTCAGAGGGGCGCAAGCGCTCCAGACGGCTTTCCTTGAGGGAGGGATCGTAATAATCGTTGAGGTTATCGAGTCCGATTACCTCGTCACCACGCGCGAGCAGCCGTTCGGAGACGTGCATGCCGATGAAACCGGCAGCCCCTGTGACGAGAATCTTCATACGCTTGACGCAGTGATAGATGGGTAAGGGTACTTATTATCGCACGGTCCCGCCGTCCCCGGTTTTCCGTAATGCGTGAGGCAGCAAACACGGACAGGCAGGGAAACCTTATACTCGTCCTCCCTTTGCCCTTGCGCTACAGCCCGATGCCGCTGTTCCAGCGTCTGTTTCCTCTTCCCTACAACCTGCTATGGCTGCCTGCGCTGCCCGCCGTGCTTTGCAGGCTGTACTGGCGCGCGCGCAAGCAGCCCGCCTACCTGCGCCACGTCCGGGAGCGGTTCGGCAGCTACTGTACGCAGGCGTCGGGGCCAATAATCTGGGTACACGCGGTTTCATTGGGTGAGACGCGTGCGGCCATTCCGCTCGTACATGCCCTGCTCGAACGCTGGCCCGAACACACCGTCGTGCTCACTCACATGACGCCCACCGGGCGCGCGGCCTCGGAAGCCCTCTTTGCCGGAAACAACCGGGTACTGCGGGTTTATCTGCCTTACGACTTCGAGCCGTTCGTGACGCGCTTCCTGCGCCACTTCCGTCCGGCGTTCGGCATCATCATGGAAACCGAACTCTGGCCGATGCTGCTCAACGCCTGCCAGCGCCGTGGCGTACCCGTTCTGCTCGCCAACGCCCGCTTATCGGAACGTTCGGCGCGACGTTACGCACGTTGGCCCGCCCTGACCCGCCTCATCTTTGATGCGCTCACGGCCATTGGCGCGCAAGGTGCCGCCGATGCCGCGCGCCTCACGGCACTGGGCGCGCGTCGGGTCAGCATCACCGGCAACATCAAATTCGATGTTGAACCGCCGCCAGAAAGCCTTGCCCTTGGTACAGACTTCCGTACTCGCCGGGGCGCGCGCCCGACGATCTTCGCTGCCAGTACGCGCGAGGGAGAAGAAGAAGCGATTCTCGATGCCTTCATCCACGCCATCCCTTACGGGAACCCGGAAACCCTGCTCATTCTCACGCCGCGCCATCCTCAGCGTTTCGATGAAGTCGAAGCATTGATTCGCGCGCGCGGGCTGACCGTCACACGACGTTCCGCCGCCGCGCCGGAACCTTCGTCGATCAGTTCCCAGGTCTGGCTCGGCGACTCGATGGGCGAAATGTTCGCCTATTACATGGCGTCCGACGTCGCCCTGATCGGCGGAAGCTGGCGACCCTTCGGCGGGCAAAACCTCATTGAAGCCTGCGCCGTGGGGACGCCAATCCTGATTGGGCCGCACACATTCAACTTCCAGCGCATCGCCGATGAGGCAGTTGACGCCGGAGCCGCGCGCCGATGCGACGACATTGAAGCTGCCATGAGCGCCGCTTTCGCGCTACTGGAAGACCCCGCCTCCCGCACGGCAATGTCGGAAGCCGGACTCGCATTCGCGGCTGTCAACCGTGGAGCGACCGCACGTACCCTTGCCCTGCTCGATGAGCTTGGGCTGTAAGCAGAAAGCGCTCCAAACTACGGATTGATATACGTTGAAGGAACGTAGGCGGTCGAAAGGATAAATCATGCCGCATACAATTCTGCGTGGCGGGGAATGCTCATGAGCACGTCGCGCATTTTCTCTTCGGCAATGATAGTGTCGTAGTGTGTTTGCAGGTTTATCCAACTTTGTGCGTCTGTGCCGAAAAACCGCGCCAACCGCAGGGCAGTGTCGACGGTAATGCCGCGCATGCCGTGCACGATTTCATTGATCCGCCTTGGAGGGACGCAGATAGCCTTTGCCAAGGCGTACTGACTGACACCCAAGGGTTTGAGGAATTCATTCTGGAGAATTTTTCCGGGATGGATGAGGGCGGCGCGACCGGCAGACAGGTCAGCAACGTCAGAAAAGTCCATGTCCCGAAGTTCTTCGATCCGGATTGTCATGATGGTCTCCATTCAATGGTAGTCAACGATTTCAACATCGTATGCGTCGCCGCCTTCAAACCGAAAGCAAATCCGCCATTGTTCGTTGATGCGGATGCTCCATTGCCCCTGACGGTCGCCCTTGAGGGCTTCGAGACGGTTTCCGGGCGGTGTGCGCAGAAACTCGATGCTGGTAGCGGCATGGAGCCGAGTGAGTTTTTCCCGCGCAACCCGCACCCATTGCCCATCAAACTGGCGGACATTCAGCCCAGTGAAGAGGGCGGCTGTTTGCTTGTTGGCAAAGGTTTTAATCATATGAAAATATTAACATCGTTCGTTAATAACGGAAAGCGTTATTCTCTTCATCAAGTGATTTCTTTCCTCTCAGGTAATTCCCCGCTCCTTACCCCCCTTTCCCGCCCACGGGAAAGGATTCAGCACCCCTACCCTGTGACTTCGGACACGGTCAACGGGCACGCAAACGCTACAATGACCCTCGTCTTCAACCCGACTCCCGAGGCCGATCATGGATTACGCTTCCCCGCTAGACCGTCGCCTGGATCGTCGCATTCCCATTGGGTGCTCCGCCCATATTCGCTTGAACGCAGGCGAAGAAGTCTCTGCGGAATGTATCGAGTTGAGCGTAAGCGGGATGACCCTGCGCGCCAATTACGTCCCCAGTGAAGGCGAAGTCGTTGAAGTTGTGATTGCTTCCCCCACAGACGACAAGATGGAACGCCCGCCGCTGGTGACGCACCTGCGCGTCACCCGATGCCACGCGCTCACCGGAGGGCAGTACGAAATCGGCGGCTCCACCGTCCGTATCGTCGGGTAAATCGGCTCGGCTTATTACCCACGTTTTGCGCGGCGTAGCCGCCAAACCACCCAGGGCGTCACGATCACGATCATGGCGAACGTGATGAGTCCCCAGTTGGCAATCGACAGGCCGAGGAAGGTCCAATCAACGGCGCTGCAATCGCCTTCGCCCCGGAACAGCTTGGGCAAAAGCTCAGTCAGCGGAAAGTTTTCCAGCATGAATTCAAGGCCGGGGCCGCA
>WRJU01000168.1 GCA_009778425.1 Pseudomonadota bacterium | reverse complement strand
TGGCCGCAAGGCCGAGCATTGAGCGGACGCAGCGCAAAAGAATGAAAGCGGCATGAGCATGAATATGGGGGTTCAATGCTTCCTAACGACTAAGATAACCGGCAGCCGTAGGCTGTCCGGGTTGATTGCCGGGTTAGGCACAAGATTCCAAGATGGCTTTTCGCTCATCTGGGGTCTTGAGGAACCAAGAAGCTGTACTCTCGAAGCAAAAATTCAGTCTACCCACTTCCACGTCCGTGAAGTCACGTTCGGGGTGAGGAATCTGCTGTGTGTCCCACACGACCCGCAGCAGCGCATCATAAATAGTTTCACGAATTTGGCCACGTTCTCGGTCATGTTCCTGAGAGTCGTCGGGATTAGAAATACTCTGATAGATTACAGTGATAAGCGACAGTACGCTTTCAAAATCGAACAACCGAACATAATTCAACTCAAAGTATGTGCGAACCTTTGGGTCTTTGGTGCTATATACGGGCGAGAGACTGGCATGAATTTCAAGTTTTCCGACGCGAACCTGATTGTGATAGATATCATACCGTCGCCCATAATATGAGTACTCCGACCCATATGGGAGCCTCAGTTCTGTATCAGGAAGTTCTTGAACACGCCATGGACTCTCGTACTCAAGCACTTTATTTATACCTGAAGCAAAATGCTCGAAGTCGTGAAAGAAAATTCGGTCATGATCTCTAATATGCCAGCTATCATCACCGATGGACTTCGGCGCTTGATCCGTTGGCTCAATGGGCGTGCTGTCAAAAAGCGACTTGAAAAATTTCTTACGCGGTTGGGGGCGAAGTGACTTCACCTTTTCCCACAAAATAAAGAGACCGAGAGCGTTCAGAACGACTATCAAAGTAAGAGTATTGAAGCTCATGGCGTCGTCATTCCCTCATTGCTGTGTGTCTTGTTGCACCGCCTAACGGTTAAGCTAACCGGCACCCAAACGCGTAGCGTTTGGGTGTCCAGCGCGCGAAGCGCGCGGGGTTGAGCGTGTTGTTAGGACGCTTGGCGAAACCGAATACAAGCCCAGCCGAACGCACGATCCGCGAAGAATACCACTTCCGCCTGCCAGAGCAGAATGTGAGCGCAAGGCCGGACATTGAGCGGACGCAGCGCAAAAGAATGAAAGTAGCATGAGCATGAATGCGGTGGTTCAATGCTGCCTATTGTTCGCCTTCAGCGGCACACGGCATCTTGCGCGTCTGCTGCAAGGCGTTGTTATACGGAGCTATTGCGACCTCGGCTCGGGCATCTTTTGCCGCAATAAGTTAATGAACTGCCCAGGAAATACGAAGCCGAGTGACCTTGCCTTGGCGACCATCTGCCAAGAACGCACATAGTCGCCTCGCCAGTAATAGGCAGTCGCCCAGGAACCGACGACGTAGTCGTTATTTGGAGATGCCGAACTCGCCTTTTCGTAGAGATCTTCTGATGTTTCGAAATACTTCTGTTTCGTTGCGGAATCGATGGATTGATTGCTCACACCGCATAACGTGTAGATACGCCCGGCGTCTGCGAGGGCGATCGGCTTAGAAAGTTTTAGCGAAATGGCGCGATCAATCATGTCCTTCGCTTCACATACTCTTCCTTCGTCGTGGAAGAGCATCCCGAAACCCCAGAACACATCTGGATTGTTCGGATTCAAAAGCCATGCTTGATTAAAGCGTCTCATGGCCGCCGCGTAGTTATCCACTTTGTAGTAACGAATGCCCTGATCCACGAAGGCGTTACTGGCTTTCTCTCTGCTTCCAAATTCTTTTGTCGTCCCGGCAATCAGCTGTTCGTCGGCCTGCTTTAGTTGAGGAACCGACTGCCGATCCATGCCTCCATACATCGGCATTTGATCGATTCCGTTGCCACGGCGAGCCGGACCACCTCCCGTAGCACAGCCACCGAGAATCGCGACGATCAAAATGGCGACGCAAGCTCTAACTCTACACATGGCTCCTCCTAACGAACAAGATAACCGGCACAGCGTAGCTGTGTCCGGGTTGATTGCCGGGTTAGGTGGTAGGCAGTAACCATGAGCTCGGTTGCGGTAAAAAATAAAACTAGGAACGGATGATAACCGACCCGGCGTAGCCGCGTATTTGTAGGGCTAAGATGCTTGGCGAAACTGAACACAAGCCCAACCGAACGCACGACCCGCGAAGAATACCGCTACCGCTTACCAGAGCATGATGTGCCCGAGAGACCAAACATTGGCCGGACGCAGCATAAAAGGATGAAAGATGAGGGGGTTTAACGCTACCTAACGAATAAGATAACCGGCACAGCGAAGCTGTGTCCGGGTTGATTGACGGGTTAGGCTCTATAGGGGTCGAGCCTGCCTTGAAATACCCAAGAGTCGTCACCTTCCTTCCACTCCCCCGTTAGCCTGCAATGCTCGTTATCGATAGAGATTATCTGAATATTGATGTCCGCATAATACGTGTCGTTCCAACCATGGTAGTGATAGGGTAGCTTCGTTGACGCGTATGTGTTTAATGCTACGAGAGGAACATTGCCTTCGATTGTGAAGTTGCCTTCATCGTCAGAGCCGGACAACTCAAACGCGATTTCACGGTCACGCACGATAAACCGCCTTGCTTCGAGTTCAAACTCGCTCGGCACGACATCAAACTCTCCAGAAAACGTACACATATGGTATTCCTAACGGATAAGCTAACCGGCACCCAAGCGCGCAGCGATTGGGTGTCCAGCGCGCGAAGCGCGCGAGGTTGAGCATGTGGTTAGGACGCTTGGCGAAACAGAACACAAGCCCAGCCGAACGCACGACCCAAAAAGAATACCACTTCCGCCTGCCAGAGCGGGATGTGAGCGCAAGGCCGAACATAGAGCGGATACAGCGCAAAAGAATGAAAGCGGCATGAGCATGAATATGGGGGTTCAATGCTTCCTAACGGATAAGATAACCGGCACGGCGTAGCCGTGTCCGGGTTGATTGAAATGTTAGGTCGTAGGCAGTAACCATGACCCCTGATGCCTTAAAAAAAATAAAACCAGGAACGGATGATAACCGACACGGCGAAGCCGCATATTTACCGAGTGATGACTCCAAGCCTATTCCGAAGCATTTCATATGCGGAGATAGATTGATCGCATTGGTTTGACAGTTGCTTCACTGACATTCCAAGTCGGGCTGCTTCAACCGACCAAAAGCGAGTAACAAACTCGTCGCCGCCTTCTAGGCGAGTAGTCTCTTGGAACTGAATCATCGAGTCGAGAATGCCACAAGCGCCAGCCATCTTTGTCGCCACCAAAAGCACCTGAAAGTCTTGCCGAATGTCTTGACCTGAAGGATTGTTTTGTGCGAATGCTGGAATTGAAGGCACCAGAACCAATGCCAATGATGCAGAAATTGCTTTGACAGTTTGCATGATGTCTCTCCAAATACCTAACGGACAAGATAACCGGCGCGGCGTAGCTGCGTCCGGGTTGATTGTAAGGTTAGGACGCTTGGGTAGTGCTCAGACACAAAGCTAACCGAACGCGCAACCCGCGAAGAATACCTCTTTCGCCTGCCAGGGCGGGATGTGAGCGCGGGGCCGAACATTGAGCGGATACAGCGCAAAAAAATGAAAGCGGCATGAGCATGAATGCGGTGGTTCAATGCTTCCTAACTAGAATTAGACGACGGCTGTCTCGTGATGATCCGTCGCATAAGGTAGTGTAGCATGGGTAAATCCCCGCTACAATACACATCCGACATTGTTTAGGCAAACCTAAAATTTCCCGGATGACCTCTTCTTCAGACGCTCCCGCCGACCTTTCGCGCCAGCCAGGATTGCTGGAACGCATGTGCATCCATCTGCGCGCGCGGCATTACAGCATTCGCACCGAGCAAGCGTATCTGGATTGGGTGCGGCGCTTCATTCTGTTTCACGACAAACGGCATCCGCGGGAGATGGGGGCGGCGGAGGTGGGGGCGTTTTTGAGTCATCTGGCGGTGGATCGGCAGGTGTCGGCGTCGACCCAGAATCAGGCCAAGGCGGCAATCCTGTATTTGTATAAACAGGTGCTGGAAATCGAGTTGCCATGGCTCGCCGAGGTGGTGCAGGCCAAGCGGCCCCAGCGTCTGCCGGTGGTATTGACGCTTGGCGAAGTGCGCGAGTTGCTGCTGCATATGAATGGAACGATGAGGCTGGTCGCACAATTGTTGTATGGCACTGGGATGCGCTTGATGGAGGCATTGCGGCTGCGGGTGAAGGATGTGGAATTTTCCCGGCGCGAGATCGTGGTGCGTGAGGGAAAAGGTAACAAGGATCGGGTGACGGTGCTGCCTGAAAACCTGATCGCGCTCCTGAAGGCGCAATTGGAAAAAGTGCGGACGCTGCACGAAAAGGACTTGGATGCCGGATTGGGCCAAGTGTATTTGCCACATGCGCTGGCGGTGAAGTATCCCACGGCTGATCGGAGTTGGGCGTGGCAGTGGGTGTTTCCGTCGGCAGTGCGCGCCATTGACCCGCGTCCGGATGCGCGCACGGGTGAGTTGCTGGAACGGCGCCATCACATCTATCCCGAATCGGTACAACGGGCGGTGCGTGAGGCGGCGCGGCTGGCGCGCATTGAAAAACCGGTGTCGCCGCATGTGTTGCGTCATTCGTTCGCCACGCATCTGCTACAGGCGGGTTATGACATTCGCACAGTGCAGGAGTTGCTGGGTCATGCGGATGTGAGCACGACCATGATTTACACGCATGTGCTCAACAAGGGCGGGCGAGGAATTTTGAGCCCACTGGATGCGTTGTAAATAAAAGTAGACGGTTACGTGAAGATAAATCAAGGAGTTGGGTACGGAGTTGTTCCACAGCTTCCGCGACAATGACCTTCACATAAAATAGCTCTCCGACGAGCCCACCAGGGGCATTGGCTTGATATTCTGTTTCTTAATTTGCCATTATGAATTTCCTCTCATAATGAGCTGTGTCTCCCGCCATCGTCTGCCAAGTGACCTCAAACGGTATCGTTGCTTGTTGCTACGAGACACGTCCGGCAATGTCATTTCAATCACCAATGCGCCGGTTGCGATAGCGGTAGCTTACAGCCCGGCCCGCTTGCAGGTCTTCCAGCCGGATCGATCCAGGCCGGGAAAACTGATGGTCGCCAATTCGTCGTGGCTGATACGCACCTCAATGGGTTCGCGTTCTTCGTAGGAGCGATGGTAGATAACGGTGCGGCCTTACGGCCTTCCTACCTGAAAGGGCTGGGGCAAAAGGCCAAAGGGTTGAAATGGCTGCCGTCGTCTGGCGCAAAAACGGCAAGCAGCTCCCGTATGTGAACATCCCTTGCTTGGCGTTATGACCCTTCGTCACTGAGCCGCCAATTCCCCACAGCATTCGGATATACACTCGTGAAAGAATAAGATCAGTGGCATATATTTCACGGAGTTTCCACCGCTTGCTAGAGTAAAATAGCGGAACTGAACTACCCCTTGCTCTATGAATACTCCTGCTCCTGGGCGGCATGGCTCTGGCAGGAGGTGAACAAACGCCGGGGCAAGCATCGCCCCAATCTGGCTGAAAAACCAGGCACACAGAGGAGCCCGACACATGAAGACCCTATCGAAAAGCCTTGCCTGCTTCCTGGTCCTGTGTTTTACACATCCGGCGCTGGCCGGTTCCGTCAAGGAATACAGCGCAGACATGGTGGATGTGAAGAGCGGGAAAGTGGTGCAGAAAATCGCCGTCACCCCGGATAAAGTTTACAGCGAAAACATTGGATCCCAGGGCAAACGGGAGGGCATGGCTATCATCCGCCTGGATCAGAAGAAGATGTACGTTTTCATGGAAGAAACCAAGTCCTACATGGAAGTGCCATTCAACAAAGAACAGTTCAGTTCCTCCGACCTCAGCATGGGCGCGGTGCAGTCCAAGCAGGAAAAGGTGGGCACGGAAACGGTTAGCGGTTATCAAGCCGACAAGTTCAAGGTTACGGCAACGGTCATGGGCATGAGCAACACATCCTTTCAGTGGGTAGCCCCGGAGTTTGCCCCCATGCCCATACGCACCGAGTCCGGGGGCCTTATCCGGGAAATGCGGAACATAAAAACCGTCCGCCCGGACGCCTCTCTGTTTGACCCCCCCAAGGGCTACAAGCGCGACATGCAGATGGAGCAGATGATGAAAGGCGTAATGGGCGGCGCTGGCAGGAAATAAAAGCTCCTGTGAACTGACCCGTAGGGGACGCCGTCCTCGGCGTCCCGTCAAACCCCCACAGCGGATCGGCAGAATGCCGCCCCCGTGCCGAGAATTTGCCGCGCGAAGCGCAAGCGTATTCATGCGCTTTCATAGCTCGTGAATGCCCAAAAATAGTGCATTCATACCCTCCCCGAAGCCCATTCATGCTCAAACTTTGCCCATGAATGCCCAAAAATAGTGCATTCATGCCCATCCCCAAACCCATTCATGGGCAAACTTTGCCCGTGGATGCGCAAAAATAGTGCAACCATGCCCACCTCGAAGCCCATTCACGCTCAAACTTTGCCCATGAACGCTCAACCGAAGCGCATTCAACCCTCCCGGAGCCGCTCGCGCACTGTGCCGGGCGGGAGCGGGTTATCATCGCCGCTGTCTTCAGGCTTTCCCTCGGCAACATGACCCGCATCACCGATTTCATCACGCGCTGGAAAGCCTCCGGCGGCTCTGAACAGGCGAACTCTCAGCTCTTCCTCGCGGAACTCTGCGACGTGCTGGACTTGCCCCGCCCGGAACCGGCCCGCCCGGTCAACGAGGACAATACCTATTCGTTCGAGCGCAAAGTCTTTGTGCCGCGTGGCGACGGGACGAATGACCTGAAGCGGCTCGACCTTTACCGCAAGGGCTGCTTTGTGCTGGAAGCGAAGCAAGGGCAGGATGGCGTCGCCCCCCTGCCTGGGCAGACGGCCTCCGCTGCCGTGCGGCGCGGGTCCCGGCAGTGGGAGGACGCGATGCAGCGGGCGCGGCGGCAAGCGGAGAACTACATCCGCTGCTTGCCCGCCTCTGAGGGGCGGCCACCGTTTTTGATCGTGGCCGATGTCGGTTATTGCTTCGATTTTTATACGGAGTTCACTTGCACGGGCGGGGTGTACCTGCATTTCCCCGACGCCCGCCGCTGCCGCGTCATGCTGGACGACCTGGCCAAGCCGGAAATACGCGCCCTGTTCCAGGCAATCTGGAACGCGCCGCTCTCCCTCGACCCCTCGCGCCGCGCGGCCAAAGTCACCGAGGAAGTCGCTACCCACCTCGCCACGCTCGCGCGCTTGCTCGAATCCGACGGCCACGCCCCGGAAAAAGTCTCGCAGTTCCTCATGCGCTGCATCTTCTCCATGTTCGCCGAGGACGTGGGCTTGATCCCGGCGGGGGGTTTTACGGACATCATCCAGAAGTCCATCATGGAACCGGACTTGTACGCGCATCTCGTCCGGGATTTATGGGAGGCGATGAACAAAGGCGATGTCTCCATCGCCGTTGGCCGCAAGCTCCTGCGCTTCAACGGCAACCTGTTCGCCAATCCGGAAGTGCTGCCGCTGGCCCGCGAGCACCTGGGAACCTTGCTCGAAGCGGCCAAGGCCGATTGGAAAGAGGTGGAACCGGCCATTTTCGGGACGCTGCTGGAGCGGGCGCTCGACGCCAAGGAGCGCCACAAGCTCGGCGCGCACTACACGCCCCGCGCCTACGTGGAGCGGCTCGTCATCCCCACGGTCATGCAGCCCTTACGCAAGGAATGGGACAACGTGCAAGCGGTCGCCAGCCTCTTGCACAGCCAGGGCAAGGAAGGGGAAGCGCGTAAAACCGTCGACGGCTTCCATAAGCGTTTGCTGCAAATCCGGGTGCTCGACCCGGCCTGTGGGTCGGGCAATTTCCTCTATGTCGCGCTGGAGCACATGAAGCGGCTCGAAGGCGAGGTCTTGCAAGCCCTGGCGACCTATGGCGAGAAGCAGCACGCGCTCTTGCAGATCGACCCGCACCAGTTTCTCGGCCTGGAGATCAACCCCCGTGCCGCGCA